>JAOUMJ010000019.1 GCA_029881495.1 Nitrospinota bacterium
AGCTTCTGCCTTGATCTTTGTTAGCTGTGTCGCCGCCTGCTCCTGCGGTGTCAAACCAGCTACTTCCTCGTAATCATGGTTCGAGAACTCCGCGGTCCCCATCGACATCTGCACACCGACCATCAGGTCCATCCCTTCGCCGAGTTTAGGGGTAATAGCCGCGCGTACCATGTTCGCGAAACCGCCGAATCCGGGATCGGTTACGTCAAGCGAACCGCCTGCCTTTGAGCTTGCACCCGGTGCATGAAGGGCGAACGATGCAAAGAAGAGATCGTTACCGGCAAAGAATGTTGCCGCTGTAGCTTCACCGTATCCCATACCGACTGCCCCGCCAGACTGACTAAGGCCTACGGCCGGAGCGGAGTAATGCGTAAGGTTTACTGAGGCAAGGGTAGCGGCGCTGTTTTCGAACATCCTGTGGTTCTTAACCGCACCTGTATTGTAAAGCTCCAGGCCTGTAGCGGAGCCATGCGCGTCGGTAGCCGCAAGTGAAAATCCTGCCTGAATTCCGCCGAGGTTCCTTGAATGTACCACTTTTATGACGCTAGAGAGGTTCTCGGTTGCAAAACCCCAGTTCTCCCCTATTCGTCCGCCGAGCCAAAGCACGGCTTCATCCGGCATCTCGACTACACCGCGTTCTTCGAAGTATGCGGCATCGTCTAACGCGAGTTTATGTTCTTCATGCGGTTTCCCCTGTATGAAGCGCGCCTTCACGATTGCTGAAAGATTCGCAACCGCAGGGAGCGAAATCCCGTCATCCTCTATGAGAGCGGAAGAAGCCTGTGTCATACCCCCCAATTTGAAAGACCTTCCGAAAGCGTTCAGCCTGGGTACAGTCTGGAAATGGCATGAATGACAGCCAACGCCTACCTGGCGCGCGAAAGAGGGAACAGCTTCGGCGCTTTTTGGTGCAAACAGTGTGCCCACAAAGGCAACCGCCGCTACCAGCGCGATGGTAAATATTTTTTTCATGATAATCGAATCTCCTCGAATTTTTTTATATTGATTTTTGGCTAATATGTTTGAAAAGCCAGAATATGCTGTTTACTCCACCACCTCCCCATATGTTCTGCAGTTAATGACGATTTATAACCACCCCTAATTAACTATACGAACCGCCTAAATAGTAGCAACATGAATGACTTATGTCAATGTTATGATATTTTCTGTAAATATCCTTTACACCTTGAAAAATAGGAAGAAAATCAGCTCTCCGAATATCGAGCCTTGAAGCGTTTTGTCTCTCTTGCGTCGGGCCACATGACGAGAATGGTCCCAAAACACATTATCCAGCCCCCTATCCAGAGCCAAACGACAAGCGGATTGACATGTACCTTGAAAGATGCGGATTCATCAGAATTGATCGCGCCCAAGATCAGGTAAAGATCCTCCTTTAGCGATGAAAGTATTGCCACTTCCGAATTCGGCTGGTTTTGGTTCTTGTAAAAATTCTTCTCGGGGCGCATAAAGCCGAGTTTTTTGCCGTTCTTTTCGATCAACATTGTGGCGGCAACTTCGTCCTTTGTAGGCTTCGGCTTAGTATGGGTATACCCGTAATAGGTAAGCGTGTAATCGCTAATGGTGTACGATTCCCCCTCCTTAACGGTAAACTCCTTTACCTCGTTATACTCCGACCCGGCAAAACCGAAAAAGAGGCAAACCATACCTGCGTGAATGATATAGCCGCCGTAGCGCCTCTTGTTCCTGGCAATGAGGTTATAGACAAGTTTCAAAATATTTTTTTCGCCCGTCATAGCCCCTCTCGCGCTTATACCCCGTGCAAACTCCAGGACAATGGTCGATAGCACAAAGAACGAAGCTGTGAAAAAGAGCCATGCGGTGATGTTCCTCTGCCCTAGCGCGATCAGCAGACCGCCGGCGACTATGGAGACTATCGTAGGAATTAGAAAATTCTTCTGCAGTCTGGCGAGTGTAGCCTGTCTCCACGGTATCAGCGGGCACAATCCTGTCAGCACCAAGAGCGCAAAACCTATTGGAACCATGACCTTGTTGAAGAACGGAGGGCCGACTGTGATCTTCGTACCGGTAACGGCTTCCGAGATCATCGGGAAGATGGTCCCCCAAAAAACGGCAAAGCCGGAGCCGAGGAGCATCAGATTGTTGAAGAGGAAGCTCGATTCGCGTGAAACCATCGAGTCAAGCTGGTTCTCCGACCTGAGAAGCTCCAGCTTCGAGGATATCAGATACACCGAGAATGCTATGATGATGAAGAGAAACGCAAGGAAGTAGTAGCCGACCGTCGTCTCTCCGAAAGAGTGCACTGAAGAAATCAATCCGGACCTCGTGATGAACGTCCCGAAGATCGTCAACGCGAATGTTACCGCGATGAGGCTCACGTTCCAGACCTTCAGCATATCCCTCTTCTCCTGGATCATCACCGAATGGAGAAACGCGGTGCCGACAAGCCACGGCATGAAGGAGGCGTTCTCTACCGGATCCCATGCCCAGTAGCCACCCCATCCAAGCTCCACATATGCCCAGTTTGCGCCGAAAAGATTTCCAAGGCCAAGGAAGAACCATGCGAATACCGTCCATCGGCGCGTCGATCTTATCCAGACGTCCCCCAGCTGGTTGGAAATAAGCGCGGCCATGGCGAACGCGTACGGGACGGTGAACGCGACAAACCCTATATAAAGGGTGGGCGGATGGAAGACCATTCCGGGATTCTGCAACATCGGGTTGAGTCCGTAACCGTCGGCCGGAATCCCCTGGAGCTTCTCAAAAACCGGCGATGCATACACCATCAACATGTTAAAAAGTACAAGCGTTGCGGAGATAATGGAGACAACGTACGGCAGCAGTTTTCTGTTATGAATCCTGTTCTGGAAAATTACTATTGCACCGAATCCGGCAAGCATCCACGCCCAAAGGAGGAGCGACCCTTTCTGCCCCGCCCAAAACGCAGAGAACAGATAGAAGGGGTGGAGATCCGTACTTGTGTAGTTGTAAACGTATTTCAGCGAATAATCATGCGTCAGGATAGCCCGCATAAGCGCCCAGGCGGCTACCGAGAGGAGAACGAACATCGCCATGATGCCGTTCTGCGCGCTCTTTATCATCACCTGGTTGTCGGTCTTCCCGCCGTACCATGAAACAGCGGTAACATATACCGAAGTAACAAGGGACAGGACCAAGGCTATCTCACCCAGTTCAACCATTATTCACCGCCATGTTTATGTTGCTCAGGATTCCTTCTCCATTTCCGAGGCCTCGTACTTGGAGGGACAGCTCGTCAAAAGCGTATGCGCCTTGAAAACACCCTCCTTTACATCAAAATAACCCTGTACAACCACGTCAATATCGTCCGAAAACATGTCCGGTATCGTGCCACGGTATGAAACCGGAATCGAATTTTTATCGTCTTTTATCTGGAATTTCGCTCCGAGGTTGTCGGCGGCGATGTTGATGGTTCCCGCCTCAACATGCCCCTCCATTCGGAACTCGTTACCGCTCTTCATCTCTGAGGATGCCAAAGCCTCCGAAACGGTAAGGTAGTATACCGATGTCTCTTTTATCCCGGCGTACACCAGATAGCCTATCGCTCCAACGACGACTAACGATGCGATCAGGAATTTTTTCCCGCTGTTTTTCATGATGCCGAACACAACTCCCGAGCTATAAAATGCCTCTCAAATTTAAAACAAAATAACGACTAAATATACCATGCCCCGGTTTGTGCGCCAACCCTACTATTGAGACAACCGAAATATCTTGTATTTCGAGGGGGAGCGACAAATTTACAGAAAACCCGCTTTTTATGCAGCAATTGGAATATCTGAAGATTTATCTCCAAATCCGTTTATTTAATTAAAAAAGGTACATAATGAACAGAAATAGGTAATTTGTGGGGAACTTGCTGTTTCTACATGATGTATCCTTTTGTGTGAAATATTTTTCTTTTCCCGCTCAACACTCCGTCAATAGGCAAAATTATTGAAATTGTGTTGATAACTTTTATCTTTTGAAATATTTACAAATAAAAGCACATTAAAAAACAATTATTTGGCGCAAGTCATTGATATCATACAGGCATTTTGTTGGTTATTTTATAGTCAAAATGGAAATAAAGGCATTTTCTTTGGGTTATTTAACGGTTTTTCTACCTTTCCCACAGGTTATCCACAGATTTTGTGGAAAAGCCAAATGTGTTACATTGCCTCTATTGTGACAAAATATTTTTAAATTTTTCTTGACCACATCGGATTCATTGAAGTATATTTACTTTAGAAATTAAAGTACTTTACATACATAGGAAAACAGATGGACTCAAAAAAAGCGCTAGACGATATCAAATACATAAAAGAGATCATGAGTGACGCCAAAACAGCTACACACCATTTTGGAAAATTCTACATGGTTTGGGCGGGCGCAGTTATCCTCGGCATGACGGTTCAGCTCTCTCTCATCCATCACAACATCAATTCCCCTGTCGCTTCCATTACATGCTGGCTATTTTTTATGGGATCCGCGCTACTCTGGGATATTAGGGAATCAAAAAAGCTGAAGGCAAACGCGCCGTCCAAGACCTTCGTAAACAGGATGCTTGAATCCATCTGGGTATCATGTCTCGCCGCCATACTAACCTCCCTCTTTATCATGCCTCTCGTAACAAATGGAGAGTTCATATATGGAACCGCGGTCATATGCCTGATACTCGGGATTGGGCACTACATCACAGGTGTTCTCGCAGGTTACCGGGTATTGAAGTTTATCGGAATCGCGTGGTGGGTATCGTTCATACCTATACTGTTGCTTATCAAAGACGGTGAGCTGTTCCAAATGGCAGTCCTCTTTGCTTTTCTCATGTTCCTTCTTCAATTCATCCCCGGTCTTTTACAGTCATGGTCGGCAAAAACTGAAAACAACAGATCGAATAAAGAACAGGATGTGGATAGCAATTCCACAAGCGCCCTGGAGAACGTTTTCTATATTAAAAAATTGCTGGACGATACCAGGAAAGCAACTCTAAATTTCGGAGCCTATTACATCTTTTGGAGCATTCTCATCGTTGTAGCCATTGCAGTGGAATTTACTATTTCAGCCAACATCTTCGCTTCACTGGATCTCGACCCCGTAACTGAAGGATCGATGCAAAAGGCATACCCCCATTTGATAACCCCTCTGGCCGTCTCATGGCTGACATTTATCGGGATGGGAACCCTTTGGAGCATACGACGCGCAAGATCCCTGCGGGGAACTAGACATGATGGAACTTTTGCAAACAAACTGGTCGGATACACATGGTTTTCAGTATTTTTTTCGGTTTCCATAGCGTTATTCCTTTTTCCGATACTGCTGAAAGGGGATTTTCCGTTTAGTGCGGGGATAATCGCCCTTTTATATGGCATCGGGCACTACATAAACGGCGAACTTTGCGAATCAACACTTCTTAAACGAACCGGCATCGGCTGGTGGGCCTATTCAATCGTTCTGACCGCATTAGGGAATACCGGGCTGGCGATTTATTTAGGCCTGCTGTTTGCCTTGGGACTGATAGTTTTCCAACTCATACCGGGATTCATACTATACAAGCAACTTGATAAATCGGAACAGGCGTTATGACGGACTTCGATTACCAGAAAATAAACGAGCTTATCCACTCACGGATACGGCTTGCCATCATGTCTGTGCTTATAAACCTGGAAGAAGCCGATTTCACCTTCCTGAAACAAAAAGTAAATACCACAGACGGAAACCTGAGCATTCATCTTTCAAAGCTCGAAAACGCGGGATACATCAGCGTAAACAAAATCTTTGAGGATAAAAAGCCCCGCTCGCTTTACAGGATAACCAAAAAAGGGAGAGACGATTTCGAGGCCTATATCGAACATCTTGAGGAGATTATTAAAGCCGGTTCTATAGAGGAGTCTTAATGAAAATGATCCATATCGGTACCTTTAAACGAATTTTTATTTGCATAACAGGCATTAGAGGAGGAAATGTGTAATGGAGATACTTACTGCTATTGTGGATTCAGTTGCTTCGGCTTTTCAGCGAGGCGGCCCGGTCATGTACGTTATTCTCATGGTATCAATATACACGACCGCTCTTTGCATCGAAAGATGGCTGCATTACCGCAGGCATCATCGCTTGCTGAAATTCGAAAATAACAACATGGCGGCACAGCTAAAGGAGGCGCTCGCTTCAGAAAAGATCATGGAAGGGGAAGCTGATACACCCGCCAGGAGAATTGCCTTTCAGGCATTCCGGCACCAAACCATTTCCAAAGAAGAGCTTTCAGACAAGATCAAGGCATGCTTCCTGTTTGAAACAGAAAAGATGGAAAAGAACCTTAATACAATTTCCGTTTCGGCTTCACTTCTCCCTATGCTCGGCCTGCTCGGCACCGTTGTCGGCATGGTAACCGCCTTCGACGCGATCGCGCAGTACGGTACTGGCGACCCGCGCATGGTGGCCGACGGAATTTCACAGGCGCTCCTTACCACGGAGGCGGGTCTCATCTCGTCAATACCGCTCCACTTTCTCCACCATAATCTGAGCGGAAAAGCGGATAACCTCATCAGGCGTCTGGACGAATACAGCTCCGCCATTCTCCACATCGTTACTGAAAGGGGATAGCCACATGTATTACGTTAAAAAAATACGCCCTACTCCGGAAGTTCAGCTCGCACCGCTGATAGATATGGTTTTCCTTCTCCTCATATTTTTTATGGTCGCGACGATATTTCCGGATGACACCGGGATAGAGGTGCAAAAACCGCAATCCGCAACGGCTACAAAACTGCCGAAGGAAAACCTCCTGTTCCTCATCAGCCAGAACGGCGACATATGGTTCTCCGGTAAAAAGGTGGAACTGATAGAGATAAGCAAGATCGTCCAGTCCGAGCTTGAAGTTCAACCCGGTGTGATGGTGCTTGTCGACGTGGATAAAAAGGCTGAAACGGACAGCCTTATAAAATTCCTGGACGAAGCAAGAAAAGGGGGGGCAAAAAATCTGGCGATTGGGACAAAGGAAAAACAGAAAGAAAAAACCGCCAAAAATCGAAAATTTAAAAAGGGAGAGGCGACCAAAGGTTGAGCCTCAAATAAAAATATGATTTACGAAAGAGAAGACCAATTTTTATCATACGGGCTTTCGTTTATTGCCAACTTCATGCTTTTCACCCTGATGGCGGCGATGTCCTTTCAGCCGAAACCGGTTGAACTCCAGATGGACCCCGTGCCGATCTCCATTATGAGCCTGCCGCAGGAAGAGGAAAAAGCGGTCGAAGAGGAAAAAGAGGAGGAGCCTCCTCCACCTCCGCCTGAAGAGATTCCTGCCGATAAGCCTGAGGATATCCCGAAGGAAGAGCCAAAGGAGGAACCCAAAGAGCCGACCCCTCCACCTCCGCCGAAGGCAGTTCCACTGCATAAGCTTACGACAATGCCGGGATTCGCAAGAAGAGTGGAGCCTGTATATCCTGAATCACTACGGGTTGCCGGTATCCAGGGGCAGGTACTTGTGGAAGTATACATATCCGCACAGGGGGCCATTATGCAGATAAACGTTCTGAAATCCGATAACGAAGAGTTTTCCGAGGCTGTAAAACGGGCGATTATGTCCAGCTCCTTTATTACTGGGAGGCAGGACGGCAAACCTGTTCCCGTAAAGGTGCAGATCCCTTTCACATTCAAACTGAACTAAAGGAGCGAGGAGGAATTATGAACCGGTCTAAATTTTTTACAAAAACCCAGTTTCCATTTTACGGGAGGTTTATATGAACAGATTATTGACTGGAATTTTGGTCGTCATTTTTTCCATCGGCATGACTGCCACATTCTCGCTAGCTGGTGAGGCTCGTACAATATCCGGCACAGTTTTCCAAAAGGGGGAAAAGCGGCCGTTGTCCGGTATAACTGTTTATGTTGAAGAGAATGATGAAATTTCCGCCACTACCGGGAGCGACGGAAAGTTTTCCCTGACCCTTCCTGAGGATGGCGAATACAACGTCTCCGCCGTGGGCGTCGGCTTTGAAAAGCCTGCACCCGTTAAGATCAAAATTGACGAGACAAATTCATACACGCTCAATGTCTTTCTCGTCCCAGCGACAGCCACCATGAACGAAATAATTGTCACTGCCGAGCGGAACCGCGACCGCGTAAGCAAGATCATCATTACAGGTAAAACACTAGAGATAGTTCCCGGCGCAGGCGGCGATCCGCTCAAGGCTATCACCAAACTACCCGGCATCACCTCTACAGCTTCAATGGCAGAATCCGGCGCGGGTGGATTCGGCCCGGCCATCAGAGGAACATCGCCGGAGGATAACCAGTACTATGTCGACAATTTCGGCATTGATTACCTTTTCCACATGGGGGGGATGATAAGCATCTTCAACGCCGACCTGGTGGAGGATTTTAACCTCTTCGCCGCCGCATACAGTTCGGAATTCGGTGACGGGATAGGGGGCGTAATAGATGTGAAACTACGCGAACCGCGAACCGACAGGATGGGGTACAAGCTCCAGATGGGGATGTTCGAATCGGATTTCCTCGTGGAAGGTCCGCTGAATGAAAACCAATCATTCTATGTTGCAGCACGCAGAAGCTACATTGACCTTGTCCTTCCAAAGACAGGAACGATTGATGAAAGTGTCGACTACACCATCTTTCCCCAATTCTGGGACTATCAGACAAAATACGTCTGGCGGATGAGCGAAAGAAACAAATTAACCTTTTCTTTAATCGGCGTGCAGGATGAAATAGGGATCTACATAAAAGAGGGGAGCGACGCCGCGAAGACCGAGCCTGCCTTTACAGGAACTCTTTCAAGCAAAAATACCGCGCATGTACAGTTCGGCACCCTGGAAACAAGATTGTCGCCTACTTTATTTAACAAACTTACATTCGGGGTCAGCCAGTCCATATTTCAGACATTATCGGACAACATCGGCAGTGTTAAAGGAACTGGCAACTATTATTGGTTTAAGGAACAAGTGACCTGGAAGCCAAACCAAGCACACGACATCCTTACAGGTATCGAATACGGAAAAGGAGAAACCGACCTTAATCTCGACATGCAATTCTCATTTCCAACCGATTGGGATCCCAACTTTGATCTGACTGGCGCGACCCGCAAGACATATATAGACAAATTCAGTTCCTGGGGCGAAACCTTTTACATCAAGGATCGCTGGAAAGTCACCGATAACGCCACGCTGATTTTGGGCGGCAGGCAAACATACAGCGAATATTTCGAAAGTACCACTGCCGAGCCGAGACTCGCCTTCGAATATGACCTTAACGAATCAACACTCCTTACAGCCGGATGGGGCAAGTATCACCAAGAGCCGGAGGGACCGCAGATAATTGACGTATGGGGAAATCCCGAGCTTGATTACATGCATGCCGAGCACACAGTCGCGGGTATCGAAAAAGAGATTGGAAACGACTGGTCTCTAAAAGCGGAGGTCTACTATAAATCATTAAGCGACCTGGTTATCCCCGATCCGGAACCAGATCCAGCAAAAAATAAGAACTATATTCATGGAGGGTCGGGAACAGCGACCGGAGTGGAAATGCTCGCGCGAAAAAGAGATGACGGGAAATGGTTCGGCTGGGTATCGCTTTCCTATTCGGAATCTAAAAGGAAGAACGACTACAGCGGTGAAGAACTCGATTTCAAGGCGGACCAGCCTGTTATCGCGAACCTTGTCTACTCCCGCAAACTTTCAAACGCCTGGACGGTCGGCACAAGCTGGCGGTATCAGACAGGTTCGCCATACACGCCGGTCACTGGAGCTACTCTCGTAGATGCCGGTACGCCGAACGAAAGGTACCGCCCTATCTACGGTGAACTGAACTCAGAGCGTACGCCCGACTTTCATCAGCTCGACGTGAGAATAGACAGGGACTGGCTCTATGACACATGGAAATATGGGATATATTTTGACCTTACGAACGTCTACTTCAGGGAGAACGTCGCCGGATATACATATAACCCCGACTACTCCGAAAGGACGGCCGTTCCGCCGGTTGTGATGCCGATGTCCTTCGGCATAAAAGCGGAGTTTTAAGTGTAACTTTTCCACGCTGGCAAAATCGTTCCGGCTGTAGTTTAATTAATTCGATTAAACGACAGTCCGGAACGGTTCAAACGCTCACAATGGGGTTCAAGGAGATTTGAAATGCGTAAATTTGATGGGGCATATTTACTTCTTATTATCTTTTCCTTCTTGGTTCCGCACCAAGCTGGCGGTGAAGAATCGCATTCAATCTCCGGTACTGTCTGGCAAAAAGGGGAGAAGCGCGCTATCCCTGGAATCTCCGTTTATATTGAAAGCGATGACGACATCTCTACCACCACGGATGAAAAGGGGAATTTCACACTCCCTCTACCGGGTAAAGGTGAATATTCCGTCTTCGCTGTCGGGATAGGTTATAAAAAACCTGACGCGGTAAAAGTTAAAATCGAAGCTGGAACCGTAATGCCGGGAGCACTGAACATATATCTCCTTCCTGAAAAATTCACCATGCAGGAGTACATTGTACGTGGCGAGAGGAACAAGGAGCGTATTTCAAAAACCGTTATCACGGGGAGGACGCTTGAAAGAGTTCCTGGAACATCGGGTGACCCTTTGAAAGCGATCCAGGCGCTCCCCGGGATCAGCTCAGGCAACGATGCCAGCGGTAGCCCCGCAATCAGGGGTTCATCACCGCAGGACAATCTTTATTATGTCGATTTTCTTCCGGTCAGCTACCTCTTCCATATGGGCGGTCTCGTTAGCGTATTCAATGCCGATCTTGTTGATGACTTCAATCTTTTCGCATCGGCATTTGGCCCGGAGTATGGCGACGGCCTTGGCGCTGTAATAGACGTCAAACTCCGCGAACCGCGCAAGGATAGGTTCGGCACAAAACTTCAGATGAGCCTTTTTGAATCGGACGTCGTCGTCGAAGGACCGGTAAAGGAAAACCAGTCGTTCCTGCTTAGCGCACGGAGAAGCTACATGGACTTGGTAATTCCGAAATCAATGCTTGGCAACGAAGATGCCGAGATCACCACCTTTCCGCAGTATTGGGACTACCAGGGGAAATATCTCTGGAAAATCTCCAACGATACCGATCTATCTTTTCAAGTGAACGGGTCGAACGATAAACTCGCCATACAACTGAAGCCCGGGTCGGATATGGCCCAAATGCAGCCCGAGATGGTAGGCGAATTTTCCATGACCAACGGCTACCATAGCCAAGGGGTTGTCATCACTTCTAGGCTCTCGCCAACTTTTGTCAACAAGAGCGCAATCTCGCATATACGCATCGGCTCGACCCAAAATGTCGCAAAGATCGGAAATGCCACCTTCACTGAAGACTACTACCTGGCGAAGGAACGCCTGGTCTGGACGCCGAATGAAAGACATTCGGCAATGGCTGACCTGGAGTTGGCATATGACGTGGTGGATCTCGCTTTTGCCGCCAAATTCAAAAGCCAGAACCAGTTTGACCCCAACTTTGATCCGCATACGATCGACAAAAGGGAATTCAGTGGAGTTATATACTCTAAATATTATGCTCTGGCTTTGAAGGACAGATGGAAGATCACCGACAAGATGATCCTTATTCCTGGAATCAGAAACACGCATAATACATATCTTGAAGATTCATTTGCAGAGCCGAAACTCGGCATTGAATACGACCTTACAGATTCAACGCTCCTGACAGCCGGGTGGGGGAAGTACCACCAGATGCCGGGCGGCAACAATATGATCGATGGGCTAGGCAATCCGGACATCAATTCGCTGAAAGGGGAACACACGGTACTCGGCATCGAACAAAAGATGGAGAACGGGTGGTCCGTGAAATCCGAAATCTATTACAAAACATTCTCCGAAGTCATAGTACCCGACACCGACCCAAATCCGCTGACAAATAAAAATGTTATCAACGGCGGCTCGGGAACATCAAAAGGGATAGAGATGCTTATCAAGAAAAACGAAACGGAGAACTGGGAGGGGTGGATAGCTTTGTCATACCTTCGCTCCGACCGGACGAACGACTACACCGGAACGAAAATTAACTTCGATTACGACCAGCCGGTCATGCTCAATTTTGTCTACTCGTATAACTTCCGTAACGGGTGGGAGTTCGGCGCGCGATGGGCGTACCAGTCGGGCCAGCCTTTCACGCCAGTTATCGGAACATGCACCGCGGCTGACGGCCTAACCTGCACCACCCCTGACGACACACGCATGCGCCCCATTTACGGCGAGGTTAATTCCGAGAGGCTTCCCGATTATCACCGTCTCGATCTAAGGTTCGACCGCGACTGGATTTACGACACCTGGAAGCTCGGCCTCTTCTTCGAATTCATCAACGCGTATAATAAGGAAAATATCGCCGGCTATCAGTACAACCCGGACTACACCGAAAAAACGCCAATACCTCAGCTGCCATTCATGCCGGGGTTCGGACTGAAAGCGGAGTTCTGAACGTGAAAGAGAAGGAGCGCAAGGATCTTTTCGGCTCGGACATCGCGAACAAATACGAATCGCAGATGCAGCGTTCCCTTCCCGGGCGCAACGATCTTTACGAAATTATCGCGGCATACTTCCACGAAACGCTCTCCGAAGTAGGGCGGATACTCGTCGTCGGAGCCGGAGGGGGAAAGGAGATACTCCATTTCAAAAGGTTCAACCCGAAGTGGGAAATAACCGGCATCGATCCTTCATTGGACATGATCGAGACCGCTAGAGAAAGCCTACGCTCAAACAACATCTCCGCCGAACTTCATCACTGCTACCTGGAGGATCTTCCTGCCGGGGACCCCTTCGACGCGGCAACATCCATACTCGTCTCCCACTTCATCAGAACATATGAAGAAAAACTTGAGAGCCTCTGGGAGATATCAGCAAGACTGAAATCGGGGGGGCCGTTCGTAATGGTGAGCCTCTACGGCAACAACAACGACGCGGAGTACAAGTTCATCCAGAAGGTGTGGCACAGGTACATGCTTGCAAAAGGCATTGAGCACGACGATCTGGAAGAACACAAGAATAAAAGGGAAGAGCATATCTTCCCGGTATCGGACGGCACACACAGGGAACTTCTCGCAGAGGCCGGGTTTACGGACATAATCGAATTTTTCAGCGCCTTCCACTTCAAGGGGTGGTTCGCCAAAAAAAAATAACGAAGGTCTGATTGGATATTGTGGTCGTCTGGCTTTGGTGGCGTAGACTTTAGTCTGCGCGCGTCCGTTAGGACGCGATTCCCACTCTTCATCGATTTGCCAGAAGGGAATGCTTGCCCCTTTGGGGCAACCGCAGACTGAAGTCTACGCTACCATAACCGGAGAGGCCCAAGTCTGTGCTACTGGATTAGAGATTGCCGTGCTACAAGAAGAAGAGGAAACATCAACCCCCGGTGATGCCCCGCTTCGAGTTGCCTATGAAATCTATGATCCTCTTTATCACACCGTTGCTGTCATCTAGCTTTTTCAGCTCTTCGACCGCGGAAGATGTAGAGAGTCCCGACTGGAAAAGTACTTTGAAAGCGCGCCGGATATTGTCGCGCGCCTCCTTTGAAAAACCTTTTCTCTTAAGGCCTATCGCGTTTGTCGTGCGTATCTTCGCCGGAGAGCCTTCCACCATCATGAACGGGACCACGTCCTGAACTATCCTCGACATCCCGCCGACCATCGCGTACGCCCCTATCCTTACATGCTGATGTATGCCGACCTCCGCACTGATGATGGCGAACTCCTCAATCGTAACGTGACCAGCTACCCCCGAAAGCGTAGTGTAAATTACGTCGTTATGGAAATCGCAGTCGTGCGCTATATGGCTGTTGCTCATTATCATGCAGCGGTCGCCTATCGAAGTAACGCCGTTCTCGTACATCCCGCGGTGGATGGTCACCAGCTCATGTATCCAGACGTCCTTCCCTATCACCACAAGCGAGGGGACCTCTTTCCAGTTGAGCATCTGCGGATCCCCCCCTAGAACAGTATGCGTCCCTACGCGCGTCCTTTCGCCAAGACGGCAATGGTCGATCGAAGCGTGCGGAGCGATCTTGCATCCCGCCGCTATCTCCACGTTTCCGCCGATGATGGCGTATGCCCCTATCTCTGCGGACGAATCTATTTTTGCCTTCGGATCTATTATCGCTGTCGGATGTATCGCCATCTATTCTATGGTCTGAAGCGCCGCCTGGATGTCGGCCTTGCAGACCACCTTTCCGTCGACCGTTCCGACACACTCAAGCCACCAGAGGTAGCCGCGCCTTCTGCTCACCGTGACCTCCAGCACAAGAACGTCCCCCGGCCTTACCGGAGCCTTGAATCGCGCCTTCTCCACGCCGGCAAAGAGCGGAAGTATCTTTCCCCCAGCACCTTCCTCGCTCTTCACCGCGAGGCATGTCGCCGCCTGCGCCATAGCTTCAAGTATCATTACCCCCGGCATTATCGGATTGCCAGGGAAGTGCCCGGGGAAATGCGGCTCGTTCATGCTCACCATCTTGATGGCCTTGATGTACTCCCCCTTTTTTATCTCCAGAACCCTGTCGACCAGCAGGAACGGATAACGGTGCGGAAGCGCCGCCATTATCTCTTCGATATTCATAACCATCGATCAATCTCCTTCATTGTCATCTGCTTTTTCAAGTTTCCTCACTTTTCTGATAAGCTCCGGCAGTTTCAGCATACTCGCCGCGCTCCTTCTCCACTGCATGATCGGGATCGCCGGCAGTCCCGCATATATCCCCGGCTTGTCCATATCGCCTATCACGCCCGACTGCGCCGCGAATATGAAGCCGTCCCCTATCGTAATATGATCGGCGAATCCTACCTGCCCGCCGGTCATCGTCCCGCGCCCTATTCTTGTCGAACCGGCTATACCGTTCTGCCCCGCTATAAGCGACCGCTCGCCGATTGATACGTTGTGCGCGACATGAACAAGATTGTCGAGCTTTACGCCGCTCTCTATCACCGTCTCATCGAGGAACGCGCGGTCGATGGCGCAGTTCGCGCCGAACTCAACGTCGTCACCTATCCGCACTATCCCTATATGCGGAACCTTTACAGGCTCGCTACTCTCCCCCGCCGTATATTTGAATCCGTCCGACCCGATAACCGTCCCCGCGCCGACGATGCACCTATCCCCCATCACCGTCGCGTGGATAACCTGCGCGCCGGAATGGATCACGCAGTCGTCACCTATCCGGCAACCAGCACCGACGGTCGCGTTCGGATGTATCACGGAATTTTTCCCGATCACCGCGCCTGCTCCGACGAACGCCAGCGGGCCAACGGCGACTCCGTCACCAAGCGTTGCCGTCTTGTCCACGAAGGCTGTTGGGTGAACGCCGCTGTATCCGAATTTTTCTGAATGAAGGATCTTCATAACAGCAACGAAAGCGAGCATCGGCTGTTTAGTTTCGATTGAAGCGATATCTGCGACGGACTCACCCATCCCCTCGCCGACGATAACGGCAGAGGGCTTTTCCCCGCTCTTCCGCTCCAGCGATGATAGAAATTTCCGGTTTTCCACGAAGGTGATATCACCGGTTCCCGCTTTTTCGGCGGATGCGCAACGGGAGATATCGATATTTCCGTCGCCAGTTATCGAGCCCCCGACGGCCTTTGCTATTTCAGAAAGCTTCATCACGATACTTTACTCCGATTTAACCTTTGGACAAAACCGAAATTAAAGTCTCATATTTCGCTCTCCCTCTTCCCGGTAGCATAGACTTTAGTCTGCGTTCGCCCGGTAGCGTAGACTTTAGTCTGCGTTCGCCCGGTAGCGTAGACTTTAGTCTGCGTTCGCCCGGTAGCGCAGACTTTAGTCTGCGTTCGCCCGGTAGCGTAGACTTTTGTCTGCGTTTGCCCCGCAGGGGCAACCATCCTGAAAATACAAACAACAACTGCAAGACTCAAGTCTCGCTCCCCCTTTCCCGGTAGCGCAGACTTTAGTCTGCGTTCGCCCGGTAGCGTAGACTTTAGTCTGCGTTTGCCCCGCAGGGGCAACCATCCTGAAAATACAAACAAGAGCTAGAATACTCAGGTTTACTTTTCCACAACTTCCTGTATCTCCAATAACCAGGGATAATCATCGGGCTTTTCCGCCAAGCCTCCCTTAACAGGGTTGTTCCTGATATATAAACATTTTTCCGCCAACTCTTTTTCGTCCCTGATGATCCTGTCAAACGATTCCGCTTGCCATATTGAGCGTTTCAAGCGTAGCGATGAATTGATTTTCCTTGCGGATTTTCCTTTTATCATTTTCAATATTTCTGAAAGTGAATAATAAACATCATTATATTTTTTAAGCGGCTTAATAATAATATGAGCATGATCATGCATCACAACCGCGCTCGACAAGTCGTAATACTTTTTATGATATTCCAAGATCACCCCGATAACTGCGTCTCTTGCCGATCCATCAAGTTGAATACCCTCCTTTGCGCGAAAGGTAATAAAATATAGCGATTCACCAATCTGCCAGTGAGGGAGATTTCGTCTGGCAATATGTAATTCGTCATTTTTTATCTCTTTTAACGGCTTCACAAGGTTATAAATAACATACATTATTGAAACGATAAAGTTTTATCTAAAGCGGATCCCGAGATGGAAGAATGTTGCCCCTTCGGGGCAATCGCAGACTGAAGTCTGCGCTACCGAACAAACGCAGACTGAAGTCTACGCTACCGAACAAACGCAGACTAAAGTCTACGCTACCGGACAAACGCAGACTGAAGTCTGCGCTACCGGACAAACGCAGACTGAAGTCTGCGCTACCGAACAAACGCAGACTGAAGTCTACGCTATCGAACAAACGCAGACTGAAGTCTGCTCTACCAAAAAAAAGAATAAAAAAAGGCCGCCCCCTTGGAAGGGGGCGGCCCTGAACAATCTTTAAGGCAGAAGCCTTAACTCATGTTACGGAGTTGTTCCAAGTTCGCTGGCCAATACGCCACCGATAACTTCCGGCACAAGACCGGTGATATCCGGCATCGGTCCAACGGTCGGATCGACAAAGGCGTCGAGGGTCGGAACACCGAGAGTAGTAGCTATAGTAATGCCGCTACAATCGGTAGTTGACGCCGCCGCGGAAAGCCTCTTCTCTTTTTCAAGAGCAAGAGCGTAATACTGAGCGGCTGTTGCCGCGTTTTTAACTACAGCTCCGTCAGGTATCGTGAACGCCGGTACCCACCTGATGTCGCCGCCGTCACCGTTCGCCGACCAGCAATCTACCTCGCCACCCTTATCCATATCTACACAGATGCCAGGTATGCCGTGAAGCTCGCCGAAACCGGAGTACTCAAGCACATACTTCTGCTCGCCTGTAGACGCCACATGGGTGTATTCCACCTTGATAGGAGGCTCAAATTTAGCGAATGTTCCATCCGCTTTTTTGAGGCCGGAGAATTTCGACCAGTTGTCGGCACCGGTTTCCCAAGTGTAGTACTCGGAAAGCTCCCATACCTTGTGGGTGCAGACCTGTGTTGCTTCCCAATCACACGCGAGCTGATTCAGGTTTGCGTCGATAGGATCAAACATCGGGCCGGACCAGAAGGAGTTCCAGTCGCCACCGGTTGGAATGGTAATGTCTTTAAGCGTTGCGGCTCCCGTACCAGCATCATTGGTCTGCAACATGTAGTTTGTTCCATCCCACTTGTATGCTATGTAAAGACCTGTAGCGTTACCAATATTGCCCGCGGTAGCAGCCCCTTTTAGATCAGCCAATGTAGCGCCTGGGGTAAAGACTGTCCAATCAGCGTTCCAGGTACCATTAAGCCTCTTTTCAAAGTTGTCGGCATCGTTCCAGGTAGAAGCGGTGAACGATTTCGCCTGATTGTCACCCGCAGCCGCTATCTTTGCAGGGTCTGGACAATCGGTGAAACATGCAAGCGTTGCCGGAACGGTCTGCCCCGGCTCTACCATGACAGCAACGTCGAAAGTTACCACCGTGGTACCTGCGAGGGTAATGTTTGTCATACCACCCGCACCATCGTCCTTTTTAAGCGGTATGCGGCCGTTGCCGTTCAACGATTCAGCCCAGAAATTGAACTCCCAGTCGTTTAGGCCGAATACGACTTCTACCGGAGGATCTATAGGAGTAGGCTGACCGTTATTGTTATAGTCGATGGTTGCAACCTTTACCAACTTAGTGCCGGTCCATTTGACAACATAGTTATTGCAACCCATGTCATTGCACTGGCTCCAGTTGAGCTTTACATCTTTCAATCCATCAAGTGTGTAGGATTTCTTGGTGTGTTTCATCAGCTTACCGCCGCCCTGGAATACGGTGAAATCGGTGGTAGCGGCTGTGGAATCGCCGAATACTTCCTTATTGACCTTATCGCCATGCTGGAGGGCTTCATCGGTACCCTGATTCGGATCCCACATGCCCCAGTAGCCAACATGTCCGTGGACATCGTTACCGGCTGAATCCTGCCAAACGATCGGGAACCCGCTCCTGACCTGGACTGCCGCGCCTGCGGTCTTGCCTGTCGGCGGAGCCTCGGTGTGGAAGAGGGCATAGCGCCATGCCGACTCTGTCATGTTGGCCGTGCCTCTTTCAAGACAGACTTCGCCTGCTGAAGCGCCAGTAAGGCTGGACATCTTCCTCTTGAAATGGGTGGTATTGAAGGCAAGGTCAAGGGCACCCCCTTCAGACATCGAAGAGCCCGCGGTCGCAGGAGTTCCGTCACGTCCCATCCGCTGCAGACACTCGGTTGAAGCAGTTGAAGGGATCGTAAATGTCATTTCCATTCTCGCCTTGCCCTGTCCGTTGCCTGTGAGATTCTTGGAGGTGTCTACATTTCGAAGCAATGTACCTGCCTGATCCATATATCCGCTTCCGCAGACGTTACCCTGACTGTCGGTCTGATCACCGCCGCCTTCACCCTGCATCACATACTGGAGTTCAAGCGTGCCGTTTGCGTTCCTTATAGCCCTGAGGTAACCGGACATTCCTACATTGCCGGAATCATCTTTTTGAATGAAGTTCAGGTTGAAAATACCGAAAGGATTTTTTCCCTTTTCGTAACTTTCATCGATAACGAGCCTTGCTTCAATGTTTCCACCGCCGCCGCCTTTACCGTCATCCTCAATCCAGAACCTTACGTTCTGCGGAGAGGTATTATCCTTTCTGTAGGAAACGACAACCCAGCGCTCATACTCTGTACCACCCTGGCTACCCTGCTGTTGCTGATCGCCGCCACCGCCCTGGCCCTGATCCTTGTTATCCTTGCTTTCGCAAGCGGCATTATCAACGCTTGCGATGTAAGCGCCCTTGTTTGTCATCTCCTGATATCTAAGCTGAGCCATGAAGCAAAGAAGCATGTTTGCTACTTCGAAAGCCTTATCCGAGCTGTCCGAAACGTAGACCTGCTGGTTAGCCTTGGCTACTGCGTATTCAGTATCCGCTCCAAGTGCCGTTGCGGCCTCAAGAACGCCGCCAAAGCCGCCAAGGCCCGGTTTGCCCAGTTCATCTGGAGGATCGATAACCGATACATGCTCCGTGATCCGGAGGTATTCGGTAGCGGTAGCCGCCGCGGCCTCCTCGTCGGTCGCGCCTTCATTGGCTGAACCTTCTATGCCTTCAACAGCGTTTAAGCGCTCGATCAAGGCTGCCTGTTCCTCGGGCGTCAGGTTACACGCCGACAGCATCGGTAACGATGCCAGAAATGCGCCTGCGACGAGGAGATTCATAAGTTTTTTGAACATTATTCGTACCCCAATATAAAGTTAATAAATTAAGTTAACTGCCTCGATAACAATTAAAACTGACTGTGACCATCCATGGTACTGCGATATGAATTATGTAAATGGCTACAGAACCATATTAAAGAAAACCTATATCACCCCTTCCATTTTAAATTTCCAACTTTCACAACTGCCAAAAGGTGGCCACTGCTTCACGATCAGGTAGTGTGGCAAGGAACGTACCAAAATAGTACTGTGCTCCAGAAAATTAATAATCAAATATCCTTCTACAATTAAACACACTTAAAAGGGCTGAAAATAGAAGCCTCCTGCCCTGTTATTTAATATGCTATCACAAAAAATTCTTATCCGGAAAGGTTCGCACCCTAAAAAATGCAGATACTGGATGTATTAAATTCTGCACATCCACCGCAAATTATCATCCATCTTCTGCCTGACGATAACCTGTTAATAAATATGGCTTTTAATGTTATTACTGTACCTTTACCGAACACTATTAAACACCATTTTGAAAATACCATTCCTGTAAAATTGTATAGGAACCGATCCCAAACAGGAATTGCGAGAACAGATTGAGTTAAATAATTAATAAGACTTTACTTGGTATAGCGGCTGTAAATCCCTCCCTGTTTCCATGAACCGGCGGTTATAAGTAACATGCTTTACAACAACTTACCGAAAAAAGAGATGGGACATGGATCATTCGCGGAGCGAAAAGACCCCCTTATACCTCTGCCAAAACAGGCTACGGAAGGTTGGAGGCCTCGACGGCCTTCAGCAGGGCGCGCCCTTTGTTCATCGTCTCTTCCCACTCCTTCTCCGGGTCGGAATCGGCGACAATTCCCGCTCCAATGCCGAGATAAGCGGTCTTCCCCTTTACCGCTAGCGTCCTTATCGCGATCGCGGTATCCATATTCCCGGAATAGCCGAAATAACCCACCGCGCCTCCGTAAAGTCCGCGCCGGGTCGGCTCCAGCTCATCGATGATCTCCATCGCCCTGATCTTCGGGGCGCCGGAGAGTGTCCCCGCCGGGAATGTGGCCCGGAGCACGTCGTAGCAGTCCTTCCCATCAGCGATATCCCCTTCAACCGTCGATGTAATGTGCATCACGTGGGAATACCGCTCTATCGTTTTCAACTCGGTCACCTTGACCGCCCCACCTTTCGAAACACGTCCAACGTCGTTTCTCCCGAGGTCGACAAGCATTATATGTTCGGCCAGCTCCTTCTCGTCGGCGAGGAGTTCCTTTTCCAGCGCGATATCCTCCCTCTCCGTATCCCCTCTCGGCCTGGTACCAGCTATCGGCCTTACGGTCACCTTTCCGTTCTCAAGGCGGACAAGCGTTTCCGGCGACGCCCCTACAACCTCCCATCCGCCAAGACGGAGGTAGTACATGTATGGCGAGGGATTGATAGTCCTCAGCGCTCGGTAGACGTCGAACGCGGAAACATTGAGTGAAATGGAGAGCCTCTGCGCGAGGACAACCTGGAAGATATCCCCCTCCCTTATGTAGTGCTTGCACTTTTCGACCGATTTTTTAAAGCGCTCCTTCTCCGTATTCGAAACGTATTCAGTCTTGCCTTTCGCCGCGCCGCCGATGCCGGCCTTGAACGACTGTTCCGATTCGAGTTTCGATACGAGCCTCTCTATTTTCTCGACAGATTCGTCGTAAACCTTCCCCGGGTCGCCGTCCACATGCGCGTTCACGACAACTTTCACCTTCTGTTTCACGTTGTCGAAGATGATGAGCGAATCGGCGATCATCATCGTCACGTCGGGGATATCGGTATCTTTCTTTGAAAGTTCCGGGATCTTCTCGAAAAAGCGCACGGTATCGTAGCCGATATATCCGACTGCTCCCCCGAAGAATATCGGAAGCTCCTCCGCGCCTACCGGCCTGTAGGAAGACATCACCTTTTTTATTTCATCGAGGGGATCCCCTTCAAGCGTGAACTCCTCCACCCCCGCCGGAGTGGTCTTCCTCCCTTTGCGGCCTGAGGTCTCTATCACTATCGAAGGATCTGCGCCGAGAAAGGTGTAGCGTCCGAGCTTTTCCACCCCCTCCACCGATTCTAGTAGATAGGCGTAGCGGGAATCCTTTGCAATTTTTAAAAACGCGCCGACAGGGGTGATGAGGTCGGCGAACATCTCCCTGTATACCGGGATGAGGTTCCCCTTTTTGGAGAGTTTTATAAACTCGTTCCTCTCCGGCTTTATCACGATTGCGTTTCTCCGAACGGCCTGTATCCGACCTCGACAAGGAAGAGCCCGCGAGGCGGCGCGGTCGGCCCCGCCTTTCTTCTGTCCCTTGCTTCGATTATCTTTTCCATATCCTCAACCCTGAACCTTCCCCTTCCGACTTCTACCAGCGTTCCGGCGATTATTCTCACCATGTACTTCAGAAATCCTTCCCCTACTATTTCAAGGGTTATCATCCCGTTTTCGCTCCTGCTAAGATTACAGGAAATAACCGATCTTACAAAACTCTTTGCCGTGCTCCCTCTCGCCATGAACGACCTGAAGTTGTGTTCACCGACTATTTTCTTCGCCGCTTCGTTCATCAGAGCGACGTCCATCGACACCGGCATCCACCATGAAGTGCGCGCTAGATGCGGAGAGGGGACAGGATTAGTATATATTTGATACCGGTATCTTTTCCATAGCGCATCCCGCCTCGGATGGAACCCGTTTTCCATCTCCTCGATAGATTTTATCGCTATATCCCTCGGCAACATGGAGTTCAGCGAATGGAGGAGACGGTTATTGTCATAACGGAACGCCGCTATCACGTTGAACACCTGGCCAAGGGCGTGCACCCCCGCGTCGGTTCGCCCGGCGCAGTTGATGCGGACGTTTTTCACCGCGAGCCTTGAGAGACATCTTTCAAGAACCTGCTGAAGAGTAGGCCCTCCGGTCTTATCCTCCTGCGTCTGCCAGCCGGAATACTCCGTTCCGTCGTACTCGACGATCATTTTCAGGTTACGCGGTTTTTCCAGCGGGTCGATCTGCGCATTGTTCTCTGTATCTTCCGTCACTATGTTCGCCTGCCGGATGAGAGTTCCGCCGACAGATATTTGCCGGTATACGATCCCTTTACTTTCGCCACCTCTTCCGGCGTTCCTTTCGCAACAATGTGCCCCCCTGCGTCCCCACCTTCGGGTCCGAGGTCTATTATGTGGTCCGCCGTCTTTATCACATCGAGGTTATGTTCGATAACCACAAGTGTATTCCCCCCGTCTACAAGGCGGTTCAGCACCTCCAGCAGTTTTCTTATGTCGTGAAAGTGAAGACCGGTAGTCGGCTCGTCGAGTATGTAAATGGTGCTCCCGGTTCCGCGCTTGCTCAGTTCGCGCGAGAGCTTCACCCTCTGCGCCTCCCCGCCGGAAAGGGTGGTCGCCGCCTGGCCAAGCTTGATGTAGCCGAGGCCGACATCCATGAGGGTTTGAAGCTTTGTGTTTACGGTCGGCACCGGACCGAATACCGGCATCGCCTCCTCGATGGTCATGTCCAAGACTTCGGAAATGTTCTTCCCCTTGTAATGTATGTCGAGCGTCTCCCTGTTGAAACGCTTCCCTTTGCAGACTTCGCAGGTGACGTAGACATCTGGAAGAAAGTGCATCTCTATCTTCTTTATTCCGTCGCCGGTGCACGATTCGCACCTCCCACCCGGCACGTTGAACGAGAATCGCCCCGCCTTGTAACCCCTCTTCCTGCTCTCCGGCACCATCGTGAAGAGCTCCCTTATCGGCGTGAAGAGGCCGGTATAAGTTGCGGGATTGGAGCGGGGGGTTCGCCCTATCGGGGACTGGTCTATATCTATCACCTTGTCGAGGAATTCAACACCTTTTAGAGATTTGAATTTACCCGGTATGATGCCGCTCCTGTTAATCTCTCGCGCGAGAGATTTGTAGAGGATGTCTATTATCAGCGTGCTCTTCCCCGAGCCGGAGACGCCGGTGACGCATGTGAATTTGCCGAGCTCAATATCGACATTTATTTTTTTCAGATTGTTCTGTTCGGCGCCGATTATCGAGAGCTTCTTTCCCGTTCCGCTCCTCCTCTGTTTCGGCACAGGAATGGAGAGATCGTGCGACAGATATTTACCGGTGAGGGAGTTTTTGTTCCCCATTACCTCCTTCGGCGTCCCTTGCGCCACTATCTCCCCGCCATGCACGCCGGCGCCGGGGCCGATATCTACGACATGGTCCGATGCCGATATAGTGTCGCGGTCATGCTCCACCACTATCACAGTGTTGCCGATATCTCGAAGGCGCGTAAGCGTTTCGAGTAGTCTGTCATTATCCCGCTGGTGGAGCCCTATGCTCGGCTCGTCGAGAATGTAAAGTACACCTACAAGCGCGGAACCTATCTGCGTGGCAAGCCTTATCCTCTGCCCTTCGCCGCCGGAGAGCGTCGCCGACGCCCTGTCGAGGGTTAGATACTCAAGCCCGACATTCTGCATGAAGCCGAGCCTTTCCCTTATCTCCTTTATCACCCGCTCGCCTATATGCTTCTGCTGCGCGGTCAGGTCGAGAGTGTCGAAATATTTAACAGCCTCCTTGATGGAGAGGGCAGTGACGGCGATTATGTTCTTTCCGCAGATCTTCACGCCGAGCGCTTCGGGCCTCAATCGCGCGCCGTTGCAGACAGGGCACGGCTCCACCCGCATGTATTTCTCGATGTCGTCCCTTATCCACTCCGAATCGGTTTCTAGGTAACGCCTTTGAAGATTCGGCACCACCCCTTCGAACTTGCCGACCCAGTACTTCGTCTTCCCTTCGCTGGCATACTTGAATTTGAAGGTCTCCTCTTCCGAGCCGTGGAGGATGGTCTTGCGCGCCTTCGCCGGAATTTTTGAAAACGGCGTCGTGTTCGCGTCGAACTTATAATGCTCCGCCAGCGATTCAAGCATGTTCCAGTAATAAATCGCGGTCTTGCTCGCCCACGGCACCACCGCACCTTCGGCAAGTGTCAGGGAGGTATCCGGCACTATCATATCTTCGCTCACTTTTTTATCTACGCCGAGACCGTGGCACTTCTCGCACGCGCCGTTCGGATTGTTGAACGAGAACATCCTCGGCTCAACGACCGGATATGAGATACCGCACTTGATGCAGGCGAAGTTCTGGCTGAACGTCAGCTCCTTCCCCGCGTCGCCTACAACGACGCTCATGAACTTCTCGCCAAGGTCAAGCGCGAGCTCCACCGAATCGGCGAGCCTCCTTTCTATCCCCGGTTTCACAACAAGCCTGTCTATGACGACCTCGATGGTATGCTTGAAAGTCTTTTTAAGGACTATATCCTCCTCCAGCCCTCTCATCTCGCCGTCGATGCGCGCCCTTACGTATCCTTTCGCGCGGAGGTTTGCCAGCTCCTTTTTATACTCCCCTTTGCGATCCTTGATGATAGGTGCGAGGACATGTATCTTCGATCCTTCGTCGAGCATCATCAGACTGTCGACTATCTGCGAGACGGTCTGCGACTCTATCGGCCTGCCGCACTGGTAGCAGTGGACCGTCCCTACGCGTGCGAAGAGGACGCGGAGGTAATCGTAGATCTCCGTTACCGTGCCGACCGTGGAGCGGGGATTCTTGCTCGTGGTCTTCTGTTCTATGGAGATGGCGGGGGATAACCCTTCTATCAAGTCGACATCCGGTTTTTCCATCTGCTCAAGGAACTGGCGGGCGTAGGCCGAGAGCGACTCCACATAGCGCCTCTGCCCTTCGGCGTAGATGGTATCGAACGCGAGCGAAGATTTCCCCGAACCGGAGATGCCTGTAAAGACTATCAGCTTGTCGCGCGGAAGCTCCAGATCGATGTTCTTGAGGTTGTGCTCGCGGGCGCCTTTTATAAGAATCGTTCCTTTTTTCATTAGCGCTATAGATTACCTGATTTTATCGATTGTTGAAAAAGATACGCCTATTCCTGACAGTTTAATAGACCGTGATGAAATTCAAAAGTATCGCTATGAAAAACCTTCTGCCAGTTCTGTATATTTTAAGAAATATTTTGAGACAAATACATTAGACTGAATTACGTTATTGAGATAATACTCTTTTAATGCATATTTTTCAGATTCGACAATACCGCTTTCGGATAGCCAATTTTTTGCGACGGCCTTCAGCCGTCACACAGGCAAGAGTGGCCTCTGCTACCTTGGGGAACCGGCGGTTTAAAATTCTAAAAATATGAGACTATCGCGACTGCGCCGACGAGCCAGACATACCATGAAAACCATGAAAGTTTTCCGCGGCGCACCCATTCGATAAGCCACTTGAGCGCGAATATCCCGACAACGAAGGAGACGACCGCCCCCGACATGTATACGGCCAGGTCGCCGTCCAGCTGGTCTATATGTCTCGACTTCAAAACAACCGCGCCTAGTATCGCGGGGATGGAGAGGAGAAACGAAAATCTCGCCGCGGAGGCGCGTTCGATCCCAAGAAGGAGCGCGACGGCTATCGTCATGCCGGAACGGGATATACCGGGCGTGATGGCAAAGCCCTGGGCTATCCCTATTATCACCGCGTCCCTTACCGTCATGGCGCTGTCCCTCTTCTCCCCTTTTCCGCTGTTGCGCGTGGCGAAGAGGATTATCCCGGTAACGATAAGGAAACAGCCGACCGAAAAGGGGGAGGCGAAAAGACGTTCGAAATAATCTTCGAGGGCGAGACCCATGACAGCCGTGGGGATATTCGCTACGACTATCATCACGACGGTGCGCGCCTCCGGAAGTTGGTCGAGATTCCGGAACCCCTTTTTCAGCGCGTCGAACGATTGAACTGCCATCCGCCAGAGATCATCGCGGTAGACGACAACCACTGCGGCAACCGTTCCGACGTGCAGAAGGATATCGAAAAATACCATCGGCTCTTCAAGGCCGAGGTACGACTGCATCAGCACAAGATGGCCCGAACTGCTTACCGGAAGGAATTCAGTGAGGCCCTGTAAAACGCCGAGAATTATCGCATCAATGTATGAAATATATTTGTCCCTTTTTAATCTATCAATTCTATATCGCCGGATTTGCCGGACGTATCTATTTTATCGATCATTCCGAGATTCTCCAGTTCATCCGAACCGTCTTCCTCTTTCCGGATAAGTATCTCGCCAAGTTTTTTAATGATATATTCCGCCGCCCTCTCTGCGGCGCCGGACGAACCGAGGCTCTTGCGCACCATGTTCATCTCTTTTCCCTTCTCCTCGAGCCTTATCTGGTTCGACAGGATATCGAGCGCTTCACGCGCTACCGCCTCCGGCTTGAAAGAGCCCTGCAGGTATTCCGTAGCAATCTCCCTCCCCGCTATAAGATTCGGCAGTCCTGCGAAATTCACATTTGCCAGTATCCTGGGGAGCCAGTAGGAGAGAAAGGAGGAGCGGTAAACTATTATCATCGGAATACCGAATATCGCCGCCTCAAGAGTGGATGTACCAGATTTCGTGATAAGGAAATCCGACCCCGCCATCACCTTGTGCGATCCGCCGTTTATAATCTTTATATACTCCCGCCCTCCGGCAACTTCCAGTATGGCGTGCCTTGAGATATGCGGCGCGACAGGCACTGCAAAACCTATATCGGGCCTTTTCACATGAATGATATCGGCGGTTTCGATGAGCGGAACAAGGATGGATCTTATCTCTGAATTTCTGCTACCCGGGAGAAGGCCGACCAGTTTTCTGGTATTTGGGGGCATCAGATCGTTCCTCACCGACTCCCTGTTGAAATCGAGCGAAATTTCATCGAGGAGCGGATGGCCTATGAACTTTACGTTCACCCCCCGATTCCTGTAAAAGGCTTCCTCGAAAGGAAAGATGACCAGCATGGTATCTACCCATTTTTTCACCGAATTCACCCTGTAACTGCGCCACGCCCAGAGCTGGGGACAGACATAGTAGAAAACCGGAATGCCTGCCTTGTGCGCCATTTTGCCTACGCGGAAATTGAGTTCAGGCGCGTCGATAACGATCACCGCGTCGAAGCGGGCCGACTTCAGCCTGTTGCCTATATCTCCCAGAACCTTTTTGAAAAAAAATATCTTTTTCAGAATGTCTATAAGACCTATCGCCGCAAGGTCCTTCGAGTGATAGAGGATCTTTACGCCGGCGGCCTTCATTCTGTCGCCGCCAACCCCTTCGAATTCCGCGTCGGCGTCGATCGCCTTTATCTCTTTGACGAGGCGCGCGCCGTAGATCTCACCCGACTCTTCGGCGGCGGAAATAAAATATCTCATCTACCCTTTAATCTCTCCTTGAAAATCAGCCCTGGCCGACCATGTTATAAAGCCGCACCCGAAACCTTACGCCAAGCCCTTCGGCCAGCTTTCTGGTTTCCTCCAGATCAAAACCTTCCCTGTTATCCTCCGGCAATCCTATCGCCGTGGCAACCGTATCGGGCAAAATGTCTCGGCACCTTTTTATAAAATCAATAACCGCTTCAAAGCTCCCCTCGGGAAACGACGGTTTGCACATCCTGTTGTATGTCTCGCCGTCCTGCGCGTTTAGCGAAACCGACGCAACATCAATCAACCCTGCAAGCTCCGGCACAATGTCCCTGCCGTTAATCAGATTACCATGTCCGTTCGTGTTCAACCTCGTTTTAAGATTTTTCCCCTTTGCCCACGAAGCGACCTTCTTTACAAGCTCAAGCCTCATGGTAGGCTCGCCAAAACCGCAAAAGACCAGCTCGGACGGCCTTGAATCACCGATAGCGTTTATTATCTCATCAAATTCCGGATCCTTGTCCAATCCGAGAAAATGACCCTGCACCAGCGGGGCCTCCTCGCGATTGCAGAAGGTGCAGTTGTTCGTGCATCCACGCGTTACATTCACATAGAGTGAATCCCTTATCCAGTAGACTATTTCGGCCTGCTCCGGCCTTTCAACGCCGAGGAAGAGCTTTCTGTAATTCGTCATGGTAAGCCTGGCAATATCCGCCGTTGTTACTCCGCGCAATTCGGCAAGGAATTTTGCAGTTTCCTTTATGAACAAAGGTTCGTTCCTTTTCCCTCTTATCGACTGAGGCGCGAGATATGGGGCGTCGGTCTCGATGAGAAGGCGCTCGGGAGTTACCGCGATCGCCGCTTCCCGCAGTTTGTCGGCCTTCTTGTATGTGATGTTCCCCGCAAACGAAATGAAGAAACCCATATCAATGCCGCGCATAGCCTCTTCCTTCCCTTCGGAAAAACAGTGGAGAACACCGCCGAACTCCGGATTGAAATGCTCCTTCAATATCGGAACTATCTCTTCAAATGCGTCCCTGCAGTGGATGATAACCGGTTTGCCGTTCTCATTGGCTGTCTTCAGATGCTGTATCAACGCATTTATCTGCGCCTCCCTGGGCGATCTGTTCCTGAAAAAATCAAGACCGGTTTCACCAATGGCAACAACGTTCCTGTCCTTCGCAAGTTCGTTAAGCCTTTTCAAATCCGCTTCGGTGAAGCTTTCCGCGTCGTGGGGATGAACGCCGACCGAAGCCTTCATGAAACCGTACCGATGCGCCAGGCTAATCGCCTTTTCACCCGAGCCGAGATCGTAGGCTACATTTAGAACAAGGAAATTTTCCCCGCCCAATTTTTCCGCGACTTGTTCGATATCGCCGTCGTAATCAGCGTGATTAAGGTGCGCGTGGGAATCCGCAAACATATCCTACCTCTCTACAGCCGGTTCATGGCGTGAAAACAATTTCATAAGGTATTAGTGTAAATCATAACTTCTAAAGAGAATAATTCCGCGGAAGCAAAAACAGCGCCGTGGAACGGGAAGCGAAACCGGATCTTTACAGCTTGACCGTGGCATCCCTGTCCGGGCCCGTGGACACCAGTGTGATCTTCGCGCCTGAAACCTTTTCCAGAAACTTGATATATGCTTTTGCCTTCTCCGGCAGTTGGCCGACTTCAGTAGCTCCCGCCGTTTTGGATTTCCAGCCGTCTCTCTCCTCGTAAACCGGTTTCACCCCTTCAAGGGTATTTATGTTATCGGTCAGCCTTTCGATCCTTTTACCGTTCACCTCATAGGCAACGCATACTTTTATCTTTTCAAGCTTGTCGAGCACATCGAGTTTTGTAAGAACTATTTCGTCAACGCCGTTCACATCGACAGCGTATCTCGCGACAACGGCGTCGAACCATCCGCAACGCCTCGGGCGTCCTGTGGTCGCACCAAACTCCGCGCCCTCTCCCTGGAGGAGCGCCCCGATATCATCCTTCAATTCGGTTGGGAACGGGCCTTCCCCGACTCGCGTCGTATACGCCTTTATTACGCCTATCACGCGATCGATCTTTTTGGGCGGAATGCCAAGCCCCGTGCATGCCCCGCCGGACACCGTGTTTGAAGAGGTAACGAAAGGATATGTGCCGTGATCGATGTCAAGCATCGTCCCCTGCGCACCTTCACAAAGCACTCTCTTGCCGGATGCTATCGCCTCCCAGATCACCTGCTTTGTATCGCCCACATACGGCTTTATCCTCGGCGCAACTTCCATGATGTAGTCGACAACCTCTTTTTGCGTAGTCGTATTCCCGCCGAACTGATGCTTGATTATTACGTTTTTGCGTTCGATGAGCGAAGCTACCGCGCTCTCCACTCTCTCCCTGTCCTGGAAGTAGTATAGGGGTATCCCGATGCGGTTCGATTTGTCGGAATAGGTCGGCCCGATGCCTTTTCCGGTGGTCCCTATCTTCTTCTGCGATTTCCTGCTTTCGTTGGCGCGGTCGACCTCCTTGTTAACAGGAAGAATGCAGTGCGCCCTGGGTGAGATAAAGAGCCTCCCCTTTACGTCGATGCCCGCGTTTTCCAGATCCTCTATTTCATCAAGTAGGGCCGTCGGGTCGACTACAACACCGGGTCCTATTACACAAACCTTGCCTTCCCTCAGTATGCCGGACGGCACCAGATGCAGAATGAACTGCTTGCCGTTTATAACGACTGTATGTCCGGCGTTCGCGCCCCCCTGGTATCGGGCTATCAGGTCCTGATCTTCGCTTAGAAGATCGACGATCTTACCCTTCCCTTCATCACCCCATTGCATTCCCACAAGTACGGCTACAGTCATTTTATAAATCCTCTACTATGTTCATGGAAACGAGATATTTTACAAGTTCATCCCCTGCAACTTTTTGTTCCTTGCCGCTGTTTACATCAAGGACGTTGAATTCACCTTCGCCTTTACCGGGGAGAAGAATAAGCGGGATATTCATTCTCCTAGCATACTCCTTCCCTTCATCCTTTTTCATTTCGCCAAACGGCACTGTCACATTCGCACCTGACTCCCTCAAATCGAAAACCGCGTCCTCCGCTTCGTCTCCATCCGCGAGAACAAGTATATCCGACCCGCGCCATTCCGGAAGAAGCGATTCCGCCCTTGCGGCTTCTATAAGTGAATCTATGTCGAAGGCGAAGCCGACCGCCGGAAGATCCGCGCCGAACCGCTTCACAAGATTATCGTAACGACCGCCATGCCCGACGGATATCCCGGACGGGGAAAAGACTTCGATATTGATGCCGGTGTAATAACCGAAACCTCTCATCTCGCCCAGATCTATCGTCACCATTTCCGCAAGACCAGCTTCCTCAAGTTTCGCGTAGACGCTTTTCAGATTGTAAAGCGCTTTTTTCGACCCCTCCGTTACAGCTATCCCTTCAGCCTTTGTCAGCACATCACCGTTTCCAAAAAGCGAAGCAAGCGCGACTATCCTTTCGCTTCTCCCCTTTTCGACCGAAAGGGAAGCGAGGATCTTTTCAAGCTCGGTTTTATCCTTTTTGCCAAGCGACCTTTTTATCTTTTCCGCGTCTGCTTCGCTGAACCCTTCGAGGAACGACGCTATGAATCCGGCGTGGCCGAGCGAAATGGAAAACTTGCTGAATCCCGTTTCCCACAGCACATCGGTAAGAGAGAGTATCGTTTCCGTATCGGTCTCGTAGCCGGACGACCCGATTATCTCGAATCCACTCTGATTGAAAACGTACTGCTCCCCCTGCCCCTTGCGGGCGCGCCTGAAGACCATACCGCTATAGCAGAGACGAAGAGGGAGCGGCCTTGACGAAAGATGCGTTGCGGCAGACCGCGCCACCTGTGAAGTAACGTCCGCCCTGAGCGCGATTATCCGGCCCGAATCTGCCTCTGTAAATCTTATCAGCCGGTTGCGCTCATCCTCGTTCAGGCCGACGATGGCCGACTCATGATATTCAAATGGCGGAGTGACTATCTCCTGAAATCCCCGCGACCTTAAAACTATATGTATCGCGTCTTCAATGAAACGCTTGTACGACGCCTCCTCGAACAGGTACGTGCGCGTACCGGGAGGTATGGCAGTCGGGTTCAGCTTCAAAGTTTTATCATCCAGGCGTTTTCGATATGCTCAAGCTTCTTTATCTCTTCGATATCTTCCTGCGTCAAGGGGGAATCAATATTCACAAGGCTCATCGCTTTTGCGAGCGGCGCCGTTCTGCCGAGCCTGAACTGCCCGATATTTATCCCCTTCTTCCCGAGGTATGCTCCAATAGCGCCGATAACGCCCGGCTTGTCTATATTCGTAAACGCGAGGATATTCCCCTCCGGTATAGCTTCTATATATACGCCGTTGATATTCACGATGCGCGACTCCTTGTGCCCGAAGAGGGTTCCCGAAATCGCCTGCTCGCCGCCGTCGGTAACAACCTTCACATAAAATAGCCCTATGAAATCATGGGCCGTGTGGCTGGCGGAAGTCTTTACCACGATCCCTCTCTCTTCCGCGAAGAACGGCGCGCTCACGTAATTAACCTCTTCCCCAAGAATTACAGAGAGGAAGCCTTTAAGCACCGAATTAATTAGCGGTTTCTGATCAACGTCGGCAATCTCTCCGCTTGACGCGATTTCAATCTCCTTTACCCCTTCATCGGTTATCTGGGCAAGGAGGCTCCCCATCTTTTCCGCGAGAGTGAGATACGGCTGTACTCTTTTAAGAGTTTCGGGATCGACCGCAGGAACGTTTACCGCGTTCAGGATGGCCCCGGTCTCGGCATAGGCAACCATCTGTCTGGCCGCCGCGAGCGCGACATTCTCCTGCGCCTCTTCGGTGCTTGCGCCAAGGTGAGGTGTGCAGATCACGTTCGGATGCTTTACCAGTCTGCTCTCCTTGTCTGGCGGCTCCTTTTCAAAAACGTCAAGCGCGGCTCCCGCCACCTGACCGGAATCAAGCGCGTCGCAAAGGGCGTCCTCGTTGATGATCCCGCCTCGCGCGCAGTTCACTATCCGCACGCCCTTCTTCATCTTGCCGAACTCGGCGGCGGAGATCATATGTTTGGTCTTTTCGGTAAGCGGAGTGTGAACCGATATGAAATCGGACTCCTTCCAGATATCCTCAAGGTCGACAAGCTCCACGCCAAGCTCCGCGGCCTTCTCCTTGCTGATGAAGGGATCAAAAGCGAGGCACCTCATCTTGAATCCGATAGCGCAACTCACTACTACGGAGCCTACACGGCCAAGCCCCACGAGGCCGAGCGTCTTCCCCATGAGTTCGACACCTATCAGTTTTCTGTTCCATTCGCCGTTCTTGATACCCGACGTCCCCTGCGGGATGTTCCTTGCCATCGAGATAAGAAGCGCGAAGGAGTGCTCCCCTGTGGTGACCGTGTTGCCGCCGGGAGTATTCTCAACCGCTATCCCTTTTCTGGACGCAAAAGGTATGTCAACGTTATCAACCCCTGCTCCCGCCCTCGCCACGACCTTCAGGTTCGTTGCGGCTTCCAGGATGTCGGCCTTTAATTTCGTCGCGCTCCGTATGACAATTCCGTTGTACGCGGAAATTATCTTCTTCAGCTCGTCGGGTTTCAAACCTACCTTCACATCCAGGTCGATAGAACCGGACGAACGGAGTATATCCAGCCCCGCGTCTGAAAGATCGTCGCTTACAAGAACCTTGAATTTATTTGCCATCGTCAAACCTCAAATGAGTTCTTAAGAACTTCCTGTACGGCCGCTACCCCTTTGCCCATCTCCACCTTTGCTCCAAACCTGGAGAGACCCATCTCGATGGATGAAAGCGCAATAACGATGTCGAACTCGCCGATATATCCGAGCTGGGCGATCCTTATGATCTTCCCTTTCCACTGGTCCTGCCCCCCGGCGAATGTGATCCCCACCTTGTCGCGCAGAACCTTTACGAGCTTGTTTCCGTCCACACCTTCGGGGAGGAACACGCCGGTCTTAGCCTCCGAAGGGGAGTCGGTGACCATCTTAAGGCCGAGAGCGGCTGTACCCGCCTGAGCGGCCTTTGCCAGAAGAGCCGTCCTTTTGTACCAGTTGTCGAGCCCTATTTCGTCGAACATATTCAGCACTTCCTGCAGGCCGTTGATGAGCGAAACCGCCGGTGTGTAGGCGGTCGTCTTGTCTGCCAGGTTTTTTCTCTCTTTTTTGAGGTCGAAATAGAACTTGTTGTTCTTCGCCCCGTCCACCTTTTTCCACGCCCTGTCGCTGAGAGCGATGAACGCCAGACCGGGTGGGAGCATGAAAGCCTTCTGCGAACCCGATATCAGGATATCAACGCCCCAGTCATCCATCGGAATATCGAATACACCGACGCCTGTAATACCGTCGACAACGAGGAGGATGTCTCTGGTCTTGGTTACTTCCGCTATCTCCTTCACCGGGTATTTCACCGTAGTGGAGGATTCCGTCGCCTGCATGAGAACGCCTTTGATCTCCTTATCCTTGTCGAGCTCCGCTTTAACGGCCTCCGCCGTGACAGCTTTGCCCCATTCAATATTGAGCCAGACAACTTTCAAACCGTACGCTTCGGCAATTTTGCCCCAGCGCTCGCCGAACTTTCCGCCGTTCACAACGAGCACCTTCTCGCCAACCGAGAAAGAATTCGTAACCGCCGCTTCCATCGCGCCGGTGCCGGAGGAGGCGAGGATGAGGACATCCTGCTTTGTATGGAAAACCTTTTTTAGACGTTCGGCAGTATCGGCGAAAACCGCTGAGAACTGAGGCGTCCTGTGGTGAATAATCGGCTGAGCCATCGCGAGCAATACTCTTTCAGGTACAGGTGTCGGTCCTGGTGAAAGAAGGTAGCTTTTCAACATGTTCTAGTCTCTCCTACACAGAAAAAATTTGTTGTTCAGTTGTTTCGTACCGCCAAATTGAAAGCATAATAAACAAATTCCGAAACGACGGATTATAGGCAAAATTTCGGGATTTTGCCAGTAATTCAGCTAAATAATGAATTCCGCCATCTCCATTTTTCGAGCTGAAAACGGGGAGCTAACAAATCTGCTGGTTATCAGCGGGTATTCATACCCGCACCACCGTTTAAGCCCCTCTGAGAGCGACCATCCGGAAGAGGGAAATAAAACCATTTTGTGTATGGCCCTCAGGGTATTAGAATTTCAGTAATGCTTCGTAAATATGATCTGCTCGAACTGACAGGCGCGCTGGCGGTAGTCGCCTTTTTCTGCGCGATGTCGGTTATGGCGCTCTCGTCAATAGCCGATGCGCGAATGACCCTCTCAATAAAACAGGAACGCCTTCTGGGTCTCCCAAACAGGTTTACGGTAAAGGTTCCCGATTTTCAGCAGAACGGAAAACTTACCCCATACAGGGTCAAGGAAGATGCTGAGAAGATTCTCTCCTCCGGCGGGATTGAGATCGTCAAGGACGACAAGAAAGAGCCTTTGGCAAGGATAACCGTCAATATTGTTCTCGATGCCGGCGGCGACGGCAAATCGGAACCGGCCTACCTCATAGATATAAATGTCTACAACATCTCGACCATATCTACCGAATACGACCTGCGCGAAGGGACCGTCTGGAAGATAGGCTCCTACCGCGAGCCGGTTACAAAATCATTTCCAAGAGAGGTAGACTGGCGGCTCAAAAAGCTTCTTGAATATTTCATGGAAGATTATTTCACCGCCAATCCGTATCTGAAAAAGCCTGCTCCGCGGAGATGATCCCTCAATTAGGGAGAATGGGAGATTATCTTCCCGTCGTTTCCCGCTATCCCCATTGATTACTTTTTCCATTTGGCGATAATAGTAGACGTAAACGGGCGCGGGGATGGAAACTGTTCCCGCCGACGATTTGAGTAATCAGGGGTGCTCTGCCTGAGCTGAGATTCCGATAGCTTTCGGAAAACCCTTAGAACTTGAACTGGGTAATTCTAGCGAAAGGAGATTTTATGTTTTGCCATTTCGATGTATACGGAGTTATCCCCTCCACTGTAAACCTTAAAAAAACGGGACGCAGGGGTGGTTCTTCCGTTTCAACCTGTATCGACATCGCAATCGCGCCGTACACAACACGAAAGGGAGACATCACGGATGCTTGAGATAGCCGGTAAAAAATTCAATTCGCGCCTCTTCATGGGAACAGGCAAATTCGCCTCCAACGAGGTGATGCGCGACGCGATAGCCGCCTCCGAATGCGAGCTTGCCACCGTTGCCTTAAGGAGGGTGGAACTGAACAGCGGAAAGAAAGGGATAGTGGATTACATCCCAAAAGGTGTGAACCTCCTGCCGAACACATCCGGCGCGCGTAACGCCGACGAGGCGGTGCGGATCGCGAGGATATGCAAAATGGCGGCGGGGACAAACTGGGTGAAGCTCGAAGTGATATCCGACCCGGTATACCTCCTCCCCGATCCGGTGGAAACGCTCAAGGCGGCGGAACAGCTCGTAAAGGAAGGCTTCGTGGTACTCCCATATATAAATGCCGACCCGATGCTGGCGCGCCACCTCGAAGAGGCTGGATGCGCGACGGTCATGCCGCTCGGTTCCCCTATCGGAACGAACAAGGGGCTGAAAACGGTAGAGATGATAAAGATAATCATCGACATCTGCAAGATACCGGTAGTGGTCGACGCGGGGATAGGAAAACCTTCCGACGCGGCTTACGCAATGGAGCTGGGGGCTGACGCCGTTCTGGTAAACACGGCTATCGCCATCGCACGAAATCCTGTCGAGATGGCAAAAGCCTTTAAACAGGCTGTAGAGGCTGGGCGAACCGCCCACGAATCTGGACTGGGAGATGAAAAAGATAAGGGGGAGGCCTCAAGCCCGCTGACAGGTTTCCTGGAGAGCTAAGCCCGCAATGGAACTTAAGAAACGATTCTCTTTGAACGAAAATGAGCTGGAAGAAATTCTCGCGCGCCGATCCAATGCGTCAAGACCGTATGAAGCGCTCGGCAAGGAGCACCTCTTCATCGACGATTTCGCCTCCATCTTAAAGAAGGATGACGGGGATCCCGAATTCTTCGAGAAGCTCGCTCAGCGTGCGAGGGAGATAACAAATATGCGCTTCGGCCTCGTGAAGGGGCTCTACATCCCGCTATACCTCTCGAACGCCTGCCATAACAGCTGTACATACTGCGGTTTCAGCATCGATAACCGCGTGAAGAGAGTTACCCTCAAGATCGAAGAAGTCCACAACGAGCTGAAGACCATCTACGCGAAAGGTTTCAGGAACATACTCCTTGTTTCCGGAGAACTGAAAGATTTCAGCAACAGGGAGTATCTTGCCGAGTGCGTGAAAGCGGCGCGCGACAGAGGGTTCCACTCTATCGCGGTGGAGCTTGGGGCCCTTGACGGAGAGTCCGCAAAGATGCTGGCAAAGGCCGGGGCTCAAAGCTTTGTCCTTTACCAGGAGACATACCACAGGGAAACCTACGGAAAGATCCACACCGGGGGATTGAAAAAGGATTTCGACCTTCGTCTGCAGGGGATAGGGAGGGCGATAGAAGCGGGATTCAAACAGGCAACTCTCGGATTTCTGGCTGGACTCCACGATTACAGGTTCGAAGCGCTCGCGCTATACAGCCATCTCTCATTTTTGAAGAAAGAGTACAGGGATATAGAATTTTCCGTCTCCTTCCCTCGACTGACGCAGGCGTACGGAGTGAGAGGGAGTTTCGAAAGGGTGAAAGATAAAAGTTACGCGACGATGCTGATGGCCTTCCGGCTCGCATTCCCCGAAGTTTCAATAAACCTCTCCACGCGGGAGACCCCCGCTTTCCGCGATGGGATGTCGAGGATCTGCGCCACACACCTTAGCGTGGAATCGAAGACACAACCGGGGGGATATATAGAGGGGGAAAACGGAGAACTGGAACAATTTACCGTTCACGACGGCAGGACGCTGGATGAAATGACCGCGGCTCTGAAAAGGATGGGATACGACGTGCATTTCAAGGATTGGGAGATGGAGCTGAACAGAATATGAAAGCCGGCAAGGTGAAAGTAAGGATCAATGGAGAGGAGAGGGTGTTTGAAAATGATCTTACGCTCCTTGAACTCCTTGGAAGCATGGGGCTCCCCGAAAAGTCGGTCTTCATAGAGTACAACCGGGAACCGCTCGACAGGAGCCTCTACTCCGAAACGAGGATAAAGGAAGGGGATGTCATGGAGATAGTAACCATGATGGCCGGCGGGTGACGCACCCGAAATGATCCATCCCAATGTAAAAGAGCCAAACAGCGCCCCGAAGGTCTTTTCCGCAGGCTCCGGCAATCCGGTGGCGGAATCGGAAATTCTCAAGTCTATTGAAGTCGCATATGAAAATAGCCCCTTCCCGGAATTGCCACAAACTATAACGCAGTGTGATGCCAGAGATGTTTTCAAAGTTCAGATGAATGCGGACGATGAATTTGTAAAGACCTTTAAGAAATGTTTTGGAGCCGGGCGCAATATCGTTATCGGGGAAGTTGCAGATGGTTTCGCGGAAGATGCGGATGCCGGCCGTCTTGCGGAGATGCTTCCGTACATCAAACTTCTGATAATCGGAAAGGGCGAGACGGAGAGAGTAGCCGGAAGGAGTATCGCCACCATAGGGGATGCCGAATCGTCGGCGAATTTCTTTATCGAGTCCGGCGCAAAGGGGGTACTGATAAAAAATGCCGGCTCTTCCCCGAAGTATTGCGAAGATCTTTATTGCGGCGGCGGAAAAAGTTTTATTATCGCCTCAAACCGGATAAGCGACGCTTCACAAACCGGCAAGAGCAACGCGCTTTCCGCTGTGATAGCCGGGGGGCTCTCATCCGGCCTTGGAATGGCTGATTCCCTGGTAATGGCAAGAGCTGTTTCGCAGAGCCGTATCAGACTTGGTGGATCTTTTTCCCGCTCAAGTACGTTCCCGGTGGAGCCTGCCGATTTTCCATGGATATCGGATTCCTTTCAAACCGAACCGGAACTTCACCACTTCCCCGGCCTGGGGAACGATAGGCCCGAACTCTATCCGATAGTCGACAGTTATGAATGGATAAAACGGCTCCTCCCGCTCGGTATCAAGACTATTCAGCTGAGGATAAAAAATCTTAAAGGAGATGAACTTGAAAGCGAAATTCAGAAATCTGTCGCACTTGCATGGGAGAAGGGGGTGCGGCTTTTCATAAATGATTTTTGGGAACTCGCGATTAAACATCGTGCCTACGGAGTTCATCTCGGTATGGAGGATTTAACATCGGCCGACATGAATGAAATATGGAACGCCGGAACAAGGCTCGGTCTCAGCACGCACTGCTATTTTGAAGCGGCGATAGCGCACCGGCACCGCCCTTCATACATCGCGCTTGGCCCTGTCTATTTCACAAAACTGAAATCTATGGATTTCCCGCCGCAGGGGACAGAGGTGCTCAAGCTCTGGCGAAAACTTTTCGACTATCCGCTCGTGGCGATAGGGGGGATCACGCTGGATAAAGCGGGTGAAATACTTCCCTGCAAACCGGATCTTATTTCGGTGGTAAGGGACGTCACTCAATCGGAAGATCCTGAAGAGAGGGTTGAAGAGTGGAAAAGAGCGATTAACAGGAGTTAGCTGGTTTTGAAATATCCGTGGTTGAATTCTGGATGAAGTGGATTCCTAGTACGCAAGAGGAGAGCCTCATCGCGAATCGGTATCCTCAAATCTGAAGTTACGCTGACAACAGCTGAAGCAGGGCAAGAGTCTGGGAAACGTGTTTCTTATCTCTTGCCCTGGTTCAGAATATCGTCAATTATCTTGCCGGCAATCTTGTCGCTCGGAACCTTATAGGTGCCATCATCTATCTGCGACTTCAGTTCCTGAACCTTCTCAACTCTGATATCAGGAGCTTTCTTTACCTGCTCGCTGATCCTGGCGACTTCCTTGCCCAATTCTGAGACAAGAACCTTTTCACCAGACGTGGCTGAGGACGATTCGGAGCTTTTTGAAGCCGAAGAGGACGCCTGTCCCGCCTTTTCGGATTTGCCTGGCCCGCTTATCCTGTCCTTTTTAAAGGAACCGGAATCACCGCCCAATATCTTCATTTCAAACCTCCTAAACTAAGCTAAAATGCCCGTCCTGTTCTACCGAGGGGGTCCACCCTCTATTTAACTTCTCGGCATATCCGCAAAAATACTTTACCACTTTCTTTATACATAACCTATTGGTTTTTATAGCCATTGTAAAATACTTTACCTGGATATCTTTTCCTCCCATGCTATTTCGGCAATGAGGGGGTGAAACTTGATAGGTGCGGGGCGCTTTTTTTCCATTTTCAGGAGATTCCCCCTTTTTCCCCCACCCCATTCATCTCCACGCCGCTTTTAACGGTCTCCTTGGCAAATCGAAGTCCCGATTCCAGCAGTTCAATGGCGGCCCTTTCGCCAGGGTCCATCTTGGCAAATTTTGCGCCATCGCATGTTTCAAGCATCCCTATTATCAGCTCACGATAGCCTGATATTTCCGGCGGAAAATTACGGGAGAGCTCCCAGGTGGTGTACTCCATTGACTGCACCCCGTACTCTTCTTCTATATAAAGCCTTATCGCCTCGGATACGCCGGAAAAATGTTCCTTTATCATCCCTTTGGCGTAGAGGTTCTCCGCTCTCAGCCGTTCCAGCTCCTTTACCACCCGTTCAAAAGGGGTGAGCCTCTTTTTATTTTCAAGATGCTCAAGCCTCCGCGCCGCCCATTTTCTGTAAAGCAGATACAGCGCCGCCACCCCCGCTGCCGCCAGCAATAGCGGAATTATGTATACCTTCCAATCCCGTGTCGGCTCAACGATTCCCGCAATTACGTCCGGGTCGGGCTCCCCCTCACCCTCAGCGACAAGCGGTTTTACATCTATGAAAACGTCGTTCGCCTTCGTCTTTTGTGTCTCGCCGCCGCTCACGGTCCACTCGAAAACATATTCCGGCAGTTTGAGCCTTCCGGTATCGAACGGGGCCAGAACGAATGTCAAAGTGTACTTTGGATGATCCCCCGTCACATTCACATCGAGCGCCTCAAAGGGGCCGTGCGGACCGAGGCGAACCAGAGGCTTTATCTCTTCATTGCCATCAGACTCGATAGTGATGATGTAGATTATCCGATCCCCTATCTCGACGCTCTCCGGCTCAACCATGGCAGAAACGGTCACCTCCGCGTACGAGGGGGATAAATGCAGAAACATGAAAACAAGAACAAAGGCCGGCATTCGAGTCGTTTTCTGCCAAAACATCATCAGCCTCTCCACCTATTTAAATATTTCGAATGCATAGGATATTTCAATATTACAAATACGGTAACATGGCATAACTAAATCCGTAACACTCGATCACTTCCAACTCCGCCATAAAATTATCTCCCAGAAGCGAGGCGCTTCTCCCTTTTCTTGAAAAATTTCACCAGCGGATCCGCCACCGACTTGTTTGACGGTATCGGAATATGATCCACTCCGCACTGGCCGAAAGTTTTCTTCAAATACATCTCGCGCCTCCGAACCTCTTTGTCAAAACGGATCCTGAAGTCGGGATTCGAGCTGTCCACCAGTATCTCCTCTCCCGTTTCCGCGTCTAGCAGCGTTACGAGCCCCGCGTCCGGAAGCGTTTTTTCAGCCGGATCAAAGACCTCCACCGCTATCACGTCATGTCTTTTCGACGCCACGCTTAGCGGTTTCGTTAACGGCTCTTCCGTTACGAAATCCGAAATTAAAAAAACTATCGCCTTTCTTTTTACCGTCATGCTCAGCCTTTCAAGCGCGCCTATGACATTGGTGTCGCTCCCCTGCGGTTTGAAGAAAAGTATCTCCCTGATTATTCTCAGAACATGCTTTCGCCCCTTGGATGGGGGGATGAATAGCTCGACCGAACCTGTAAATACAAGAAGCCCGACCTTGTCGCCGTTCCTTATGGCGGAAAAAGCGAGCGTGGCGCAAAGCTCCGCTATCGCTTCCATCTTGAATCTCCCCTCGGTGCCGAAGTTCCCGGAAGCCGAAGCGTCGACCATCAGTATTACCGTCAGCTCCCGCTCCTCGTTGAAAACCTTTATGAACGGCTTTCCGCTTCGCGCGGTGACGTTCCAGTCGATCGAGCGGACATCGTCCCCCGGATTGTACTGGCGGACTTCGGCGAACTCCATTCCCGAACCTTTAAAGACGGAGTGATACTCTCCCGAAAAGACCGCTTCGACGAGTTTGCGGGTCTTTATCTCAAGACGTCTTATACGCCTGAAAATCTCCCTCGGCAACCGGGAGGAATCTTCATTCGTCTCTCCCATTTTTACGGAACCGGAACAGCTTCGAAAATTGATTTAACGATATCGTCGGACGTCATATTTTCCGCCTCCGCCTCGTAGGTAGGGATTATCCTGTGGCGAAGAATGTCGAGACCGACAGCCTTTATATCATCCGGGTTTACATAGCCGCGATGGCGCAGGAAGGCGTGGGCCTTGGCGGCGTTTGTCAGGTAAATGGAAGCGCGCGGCGAAGCGCCGTACTCGATCAGGTCCCCGATATTGAGGCCGTAATCCTTCGGCTTTCTGGAAGCGAAAACAATATCGACGACATATTTGTATATCTTCTCATCAACGTAAATCTCGTCGATGACCTCCCTCGCCTCGATGATCTCGGTGGAGCCAATCACGGTATTCGTATTCGCCTTGAAACCGGTAGACATCCTCTTCACAATCTCCAGCTCCTCGTTCATGGTCGGATAATCGAGTTTCAATTTCATCATGAACCTGTCGACCTGCGCTTCGGGGAGCTGGTATGTCCCCTCCTGCTCTATCGGATTCTGCGTGGCTAGTACCATGAATGGTTCGTCGAGCTTGAAGGTCTCTCCCCCTATCGTTATCTGTTTTTCCTGCATAGCCTCGAGGAGCGCCGACTGCACCTTGGCGGGGGCGCGGTTGATCTCGTCCGCCAGTACGATGTTGGTGAATATCGGCCCCTTCTTGACGGAAAATTTACCGCTCTTGACGTCGTAAATTTCGGTGCCGATAAGATCCGCCGGGAGAAGGTCCGGCGTGAACTGCAGGCGGACAGTATCAAGCTTCATCGCCTTTGACAAAGTGGTAACAGCAAGCGTCTTCGCCAGCCCAGGCACCCCTTCAAGAAGAACATGGCCGCGGCAAAGGAGGGCGATAACTATCTTCTCGAGCATCACCTGCCTGCCGACGATGGTTTTGCCTATCTCCCTGAAAAGGAGATCGACGAAGGCCGATTTCTCTTTTGCTTTTTCATTAATCGCACTGATATCGACGTTCAACGTTTTTCCTCCAGAATCAAACCGTTAAAAAGAAACCATTATATTGATGACGTACCGGGTAGACAAATCCCAATATTTCCGCCATATCCCGAGAAGTAAATACGATGCTGTGGGAATTCAGAAATCGAGCCCCTTCTGTGCCGGTATCCCCTTTTCAAACGGGTGTTTCACCGGCCTTATCTCCGATACCATATCGGCGCAGGAGACAAGCTCGGCGGGGGCGTCGCGCCCCGTAAGTATAAGATGCATGGCAGTCGGCTTTTTTTTAACCAGTTCCAATACATCGTCGATGCTGACCAGCCCCGCCCGGATGGCGTAAATAATCTCGTCGAGAACCACAACCCCAAAATCCCCTTCCAGCGCCTTCGCGGCTGTCTCCAGCCCCTTTTGCGCCGCGGCGACATGCTCCTCGCGCGGTTTCCCCTCCTGCCATGTAAAACCCTCGCCGACACGCACAACCTCAAGGAGCCCTTCAAAACGTTTTGCCGAGTGAAGCTCCCCCGTATCCATCGTCCCTTTAATGAACTGAATGACCTTGCATTTCATGCCGTGACCGAGGGCGCGGAAAACCGTCCCGAAAGCGGCGGAGGTTTTCCCCTTGCCATCACCGGTGAAGATCACCGTCAAACCCCTTATATCCTTTCCCATATGTTTCCTCCCCCTTTGATGCTCAAACAGAAAATTCCCTGGCATTCCTTGAGGCCAGAAGCCAGATAAAGAACGGCCCGCCAAGCATAGCCGTTATCACGCCGACCGGTATCTCGGCGGGAGCTATGACCGACCGGGCGACCGCATCGCAAACGGTAAGGAACGCTCCGCCAAACATAATGCTTGCGGGGGCCGTGAATCGAATGTCGGGCCCGGCGATAAGCCTTATGATGTGCGGCGCCATCAATCCTACGAAACCTATCGGTCCGCATACGGATACCACACCGCCGATCATCAGCGACGTTGCGAAGAAGAGTATCTTCCTTACCCGCCGGACATCCACCCCTCTGCTTATAGCGAGATCATCCCCCAGCGAAATGAGGTTTAGCTCCCTCGTATTCGCAAACACCACCCCCCACCCAATAATCACAAGTGGCGCCATCCCGGAGAGCTTGCCGTAGTCCACCGATTCAAGCGCTCCCATCAGCCACCTGATTATCCGGTATGAAGCGGTGAAATCCGACATGTACTGTATAAAGAGAATGAGGCTTGCAAAGAAGAAGCTGATAGCCACCCCGGCCAGTAGCATGCTCGTGGAGGAGAATCCCGGGCGAATGGTGGAGATGGAATAGACTATCATTATCGCCCCTATTGCTCCGGCGAAGGCAAAGAGGCTCGAACCGGAAATTCCGAGAATTGAAAAAGGTATTCCTAGATGAAAGAAGATGACAGCTCCAAGCGACGCCCCGCCCGATACGCCAAGAGTGAAAGGGGTTGCGAGCGGATTTCTGAACATCGTCTGAAACACCAGCCCCCCCGCCGCCAATGCTCCGCCGACAATGAAGCTACCGAGCACACGCGGGATGCGCATCTCCCAGAAGATATTCGCCTCGGAGCCGCTCCCAAGCGCATCGGCATAAGATATCGTCTTAATGCCGACCATCGGCGCTATGAGAAAGATCAATATGGAACCTAAAAATATCAGAAGAGTCTTTACCCTTCTCCCCCGGAACTCGTTGGCAAGCTGCAGTTCCGGCTGGTGCAGCGTCTCACCCTTTCCAATGCTCATGGAAGTATCACCTCCATGCCGGTAACGGGGTGCCTTCCGATAGTAAAATCCTTCTCATAGATACTGCTCAGCACCGAACCGGAAAGGAGACCGCCCGGTTCACCGATGTAGGTGAGCTTCCCCTCCTTTAAAGCAACCACCTTTGTAACGGGGGGGGATATCGCCATATTAAGATCGTGGGTGACTATGATCAGAGTCTTGCCGCTTCTGTTCACCTCCGAGAGCGTATGATGCACTTCATCGTGATGCTTCGGGTCCAGAAAAGTTGTCGGTTCATCCAGCAGTATGATCTCCGCTTCCTGGCACAAGGCCGCGGCAATGAAAACCTTTTGCCGTTCGCCGCCTGAGAGTGTGTTTATCCCCCTTGCGGCAAACTTTTCCGTACCGGTCTGTTTCAGCACCTCGTAGACCTTCTCCTTATCCTCTTTTTCAACAGCCGAAAACGAAGAGAGATACGGATACCGCCCCATCAAAACGAACTCATAGACCGTAAACGGCAGGTAGCGGCCATCCGACTGCGGAACGTAGCTGACGATCTTCGCGTACTCCTTCTGCTTCCTTGAATCTCGTTTTTTGCCAAGAATCGAAATGGAGCCTCTGCCGAAATCGGTGATCCTTCCGATGGATTTCAGGAGGGTCGTTTTCCCCGCTCCGTTTGGCCCGATAAGGGATACATACTCCCCCTGCTCCACGGAAAAACTGATATCGCGAAGGATGGATTTGCCGTTTATCTCAACGGAAAAACTGTCAATTTCTATGAAGGGGAAGGTCATGCGAGCGATTATTGCCTTTTTGCTTCACCATGACAAGAGGCGAGCAGATATGGCAGAAAAACCTCTATTTAAGAATTTTTGACATTATGATCTCGTTCCCCTTTTCGTTGAACTCCAACTTGTCCATATAGCTTGCAATGATGAAAAGACCACGCCCAAAAAAATCATCCGCGTTTGTTTTGCCCGATTTTACGATGGCCATTTTTTCCTTATGATTGAATCCGTTACCTTCGTCCCGAATGGTTATGTCAATCTGTTTTGCGCATCGACAGATTTCCAGAAAGACCTCTCTGCTTCCGTATTTCGAATCATTAACCCTCTCCCTGAACAGTTTTTCGTACTTCTCAAAACCGTCACCGTCGCCGTTATTCTTTAAATCCGAAGAGAGTTCCAGATTGCCATGCTCAATTGCGTTGCGCAGCGCTTCATGGATAGCCAGACTGTATTTTATGCTTTCTACCTTCCCCAGAACACTTTCCATATCGAACTGTTTTGAAAGAAAGTTCGCGGTGGACAGAAGATTATCCCCCTGCGTGAAAGTTTTCGTGTCGAGAAGGAGTTCATGCCTTTCAGCTATTCTGTACTTCAGGGCGAAATCCTGGATTTTCCTGCTCGTCGTCAATATCTGGATATTCTTCACCTGCTCTAGAAACTCGGTATTATTGAACGGTTTTACAATGAACGCGACCGCCCCAAGATTCAGAGCCTCCACCGCGTAATCAAAATCCTTATGCCCGGAAATGACAATCACAGGGACCTCAGAAAATCCCCCTTTAAGGGTCTTGAGAATTTGCAGGCCGTTAATGCCGGGCAACACTATGTCGCTGATGATCAGCGAATAGTCGCTGGTCTTCGCTTTCTGGAGCCCATCTTCTCCATTCGTGGATATATCAACTTCAAAACCCTCGATTTCCAGAAGGGTCCTTATCAAGTCGCAAATTATCGGTTCGTCTTCTATAACCAGAACTTTCATATACCCACCTTTCCCATGTGAGAGGTAACGAACGTTTGTAGCCAACTAGTCGGCTACATGATACGATGAATGAATATTTGCGGGTATGATATAACAAATATTTCAAAATGTACCGGGAAAAATGGAGTTGTTTAAAAAATTCAACCTTAGCGGAAAGATCATCGCCGTTTCCATAATGGCCTCTCTCGCGGTACTTTCCATCGGATTTTCCGTCATCGTCGATCGCGAAGAGATGAATATGATGATGATGGTAAAGGAACATTCCGAGATAATTTCCGCCTCGATTCGGGAGAACGTCAGGAACAACTATTCGAACATCGAATCAAACCTGGACTATCTGCAATCCTACGCCGAATCGCTTTCAGAGCGTAAAGATGTGATCCATCTGGAACTTCTGGACCATGACGCCATCGTGATTGCGCATACGGACAGGAAGATGATCGGGGAAGTCGCCACGCAAGAACACATGTCATATGTCAAGAAAGTATTAAAAAACGGGAATATTGTAGAACATGCCGATAAAAAAGAGGGTACCTTTACAATCTTCGCCCCTGTCTCACATGCAGGGAAAAATCAGGAAAACCGGATAGTCGGCGTCATCGAGCTTGTCATGAGGCTTCATGACGACATTCCAGCTATCAGGAAAACCGTGCGGGAGATCATCTCTATTGCGAACATAAACATGGCGAGACTCTTTTTCGACATGGAGGCGGGAGTTGAAAATCTCCAAAACACATCGGAAAGCCTCGCGCTTGTAAAGGATGTTATCCATCTTGAGCTGATCGATAAAAATCTGAATATCATCGCACATACACAGGCAGACAGGGTAGGAAAGAAACCTTTGAAAAGACATCTTTTATCCATAGAAAAGGTGTTTGAAACCGGGATCGAGCAGACAGACATGGATACTAAACTCCAGCAGTACACCCGGTTTATTCCAATCGCGAAGAACAAGGAGGATGAGATCGCAATCGTCGCAGAGCTTGTCATGGACATGAGGCACGCTTTGCATGGGATTTCCGAAATGCGGCTGAGCATGATCACAACCGCCGGGATAATGGCTCTTATCATCATTATCACACTCACGCTATTCCTCGGGCGCATCGTAATTCTGCCGGTACACAGGCTTACGAACGCGGCAGAATCGGTATCGGAAGGGAATTTGGATGTAAACGTCAAAGTCGACTCACAGGATGAACTAGGCATCCTGGCGGAATCATTCAACAGGATGACACTCGACCTTAAGGTCTACCGGGAAAAACTGGAAAGCGCGAAGGATTCCGCCGAAGAGGCCAACCGGCTGAAATCGCTTTTCATCGCGAACGTGAACCACGAAATAGGAAGCCCTCTCCAAAGCATTCTCGGCCTTAGCCAGCTTATCAAGGAGGGGATGTGCAACGACAAGGAAGAGGAGATGAAATTCATAAACGATATCGTCGTCTCTGCGTTCCACCTGCAGGGGCTGATGAAAGGGCTTCTCAGCCTTAGCATTATCGAAACAGGGAAACGCCCCGCAAACATCAACATATACCGGATAGGCGAAATTCTCGACAGGGTTCGCCAGATCACATGGATGCAGGCGAAGGAGAAAAACCTGGAATTGATCATTAAATATGAGGACTCCGAAAAAAATCCGGCTGTGTATTGCGATTCCATACACCTGCAGGAAGCGCTGGTGAATTTCGTTTCCAACGCTATCAAATTCACCGACAAAGGCTCCATTACAATCAGGATCGAATGCCTGAGGCACGAAGGGAAAATGCACATCGATATAACCGACACCGGCATCGGAATCGAGGAGAAATATTTAAATGATATCTTCGAGCCGTTTATGCAGGCATCGGGCGAGAAAAAACGGGGGGGCGCAGGCCTCGGCCTTTCCATCGCGAAAGAACTTGTCACCGGGATGGGGGGAAGCGTCTCCGTTCATAGCGACGGACTTGGAAAAGGGACGACGTTCAGGATAGTTCTCTCTCTCCCCGAAGAGTAGCGCCCCGAACCGGAAAAAAAGGGAAATACCGCCTGAAGTTAGCTGAAGAAAAGACTACCGCAACCGGCGGATAAGCGAGATCTCGGTCCCTTGTTCATTATATTGAACCTCATCCATGTAAGACTCGATCAACAATAATCCCCTGCCGCTCAATTCCAGCGGATCCACGTCTCCGCTCCTTTCGCGGGCCAATACTTTTGTAAAATCAAAACCTTTCCCTTCATCCCTGATTTTTATGGCCACTTGGTTGGGTTCCCTGTCTATGTGGATATGAACTTTTTTTGACGAGTACTTCGGATCGTTGGAGCGCTGCTTCAGCAGTTTGTCGTAGGCATCGCCGAAGTCATTTTCCCCTGTATCCAGTTTCGACACGGACGACAACTCCATGTTTCCATGCTCAACGGAGTTCCTTAACGCTTCGTGAATGGCAAGCCCGTACTTCATCTTTTTCGACGGCGGAACCGGCACATCACCGGATGTAAACCTGTCCGTAAGATATGCGGTAGTGAGCACGAAGTTGTCACTCCGCATCAATGTGCCTGTTTCAAAGGTCATGACCTGATTTTCCTGCACAAGATGGGAAAGAGCGAAATCCCTGCCGCGTTTGCTTGAGGAGAGGATCCTTATCTGCTCTACCTGTTTTCTGAGATCGTAATTGGTAAACGGCTTCACCAGAAACCCGACAGCCCCGGCGTTCAGGGCCGATGGAACCATGCTCAGATCTGAATGTGAAATGATTATCATCGCCAAAACGCCGCTGTTTACGCTTTTGGCGCGAGTGATAAATTCCAGCGCGGTCATGTCAGCGAGATGTGATTCGCAAATTACAAGAAGAACAGATTTGTCCCGTATTTTCTCAAGCGCTTCCCCGCCTGAAAAGACAATACTGCTGTTGCATTGCTCTCTTTCCAGCAGGGAAGATAATAGCTCTGCCTCCCCGACATCCTTTGTAATCACCACCCCTTTCATAGGATGAATTATACAGAAGTTCGTTTTTTGGACATTTTATATATTTTCGGGGGAAAAATTGGTAGTTCAGGAATAAAAAATATATTATAGGCCGAAAGCATGAAGATACAAAAGGACAACCACTCCAATAACCTGACCGATATAGAGATATCTAACCCCCATGTGAACTATCGAGAACCTCTTCCGCATGGGATCCCCTTCGGCAGGCAGATCAAAACTCCCGATCTTGTCGCGCATTTTGTTCAGCCGTTTCGATACTATCCTGCCGACAATGTACAAATGAAGTACCACTACATAAACAGCCCATTCGAAATACTGATATGAATAGTTCAGTTTGCTTTTGAGAAAAAATACCAAGAGCATGGATAAAACCACACCTCTTATCAGAAAATCCTGCCTGCGGAGAATCTGTGTCGTAAGCCCGGACGCCTCGGTGCGCGATTCCACCTTGCTGAAAATGAGCGGAATGGCAAGCATTCCAATTCCTACCAGGCTGCCGCCCCATATCATCAGGAGTGTCGTGTAGACAAAATCTATGTGCGCTTCGTACTGATTGAAATCTATTCCCTCAAACATTTGAACAATATTTCATCTATGGCTTTTAAACTCAAATCTTTTTTTGCATCTATGCCCGGGATGTTAATAAAACAACAACAAATACCGCGCTATCCGGCCTGCCCCCCAGGAGCCGATTTCAGACCGAGGTTGACTAAAGGCTCCGGTTTGGAATACCATTTTGCTCTTATAAAAATTTTGGTTACTTTTAACCGGAGAAAATGTAATGACCGACCCCTATTTTCAGAAGATGTTCGCCGAGAGGATCGGCGGCGAGAAGTTTGGCAAAGATACCACGATTTACAAGTTTGAGAAGATAAAACGAGCAAAACGCGCCGCCCTGAAGGCGAATCCCGATCTTGAGATGATCGACATGGGCGTAGGGGAGCCGGACTGGATGGCCGACCCGATGGTCGTTAAAACCCTTTCCGTGGAAGCCGCAAAGCCGGAAAACCGATGGTATACCGACAACGGAATATCGGAATTCAAGGTCGCCGCCGCAAAGTACATGGAGACGGAGTACGGAGTAAAAGGGCTCGACCCGGAAAAGCAGATAAACCACTCTATCGGTAGCAAACCGGCGCTTGCTTTAATTCCGAGCATATTCATCAATCCCGGCGACGTGACAATAATGACCGTCCCCGGATACCCTGTAATGGGAACGCATACGCAGTACCTGGGTGGCGAGGTCTACAATATAGAATTGAAAAGAGAGAACGGTTTCATCGCCGACCTTGATTCAATCCCCGCCGACGTACTCAAGAGGGCAAAGCTCCTCTACCTGAACTATCCGAACAACCCGACAGGGGCGACAGCGACCCCTGAATTCTTCAAAAAGGCCGTCGATTTCGCGAAAGCGAACAGACTTGTGGTTATACATGACGCCGCATACGCGGCACTGACGTACGGGACAAAACCGCTTTCTTTCCTCAGCGTTCCGGGAGCTATGGACGTTTGTATAGAGCTTCATTCCCTCTCAAAGGCGTTCAACATGACAGGATGGCGAATGGCGTTCGCCGTTGGTAATCCAACGCTCATCTCAGCGTTTGCCAACGTGAAGGATAATATCGATTCCGGCCAGTTCGCCGCTATTCAGAAAGCGGGTATCACCGCGCTTGAGAATCCCGATATCACAAGAAAGACTGTTGCCAAGTACGAAAGACGGCTGAAGATGATGGTCGAAGTGTTGCGGAATGCCGGATTCGACGCGAAAATGCCAGGGGGCACTTTTTACCTCTTCGTCCCCGCTCCAAAAGGGGCGAAAGGGGTAAAGTTCAATAACGCTGAAGACGCGAGCCAATTCCTCATAAAGGAAAAACATATCTCCACCGTGCCGGAAAACCTCGGAGGGGGCTACCTCCGTTTCGGGGCCACCTTCGTGGCGGCAGACGAAAATGAAGAAAAAAGGGTTCTGCAAGTAATGGGGGAGAGATTGAAAGAGGTAGGTTTTGAATTCTAAGAACGAAATTCAAAACGGCGTTGCCAAAACGGTGGCTGATAAAAGTTCCGGTTCATGGGTGGCGGCGCACCTGTCGATAGGTTCCAACCTGGGCGATTCCAGATCCTGCATTGAATCCGCCCTGCAGATCCTAAAGGAACACGACAGCATCAAGATCACAAGCGTTTCCGACTATTTCAAAACTGAACCGGTAGACATGCACGACGGGGGGAATTTCATAAATTGCGCCGTCGGAATCGAGACAAACCTCAGTCCCCTGGAGCTTCTTGACTCCCTGGAAGAGATAGAGCACCTTCTAGGCAGAAAAACAAAAAGGGACAACAAGCCGAGGACTATCGACATTGATATCATCTACTACGGCGGGATGGTGGTTGTCTTTCCAAGATTGCAGGTTCCGCATCCCAAAATGGCGCAGAGAAGGTTTGTCCTCGAGCCTCTAGCCCAGATAGCGCCGGATATAAAACACCCGACACTCCACCAAACACCCGCGGAACTCGTCATGGCCGTATCGAACCATACAGGCCATTGCTGGAAGATTGAAAACACCGGCGTATAAGTACATCGTTGTGGAAGGGCCGATCGGGGTCGGCAAAACCACTCTCGCCGCGAAACTTGCGGAGCACTACAAGGCAGAAATCCTCCATGAGCAGGTGGAGGAAAATCCCTTTCTTTCCCGTTTTTATCTCGATATGGAAAAATTCGCCTTCAGCGCGCAGATGTTTTTCCTCATGTCGCGATATCAGCAGCTTAAAAAATCGAATCAAATCGATCTTTTCAGCAGTTGCGTCGTGGCGGACTACATGCTTGAAAAGGATTTCATCTTCGCGGAGCTGAACTTGAATAAGGACGAATTTAATTTATATAATGATGTATACAGGATGTTGCAGGGCCATGTGGCGAAACCGGATCTTGTGATATTTTTGTCAGCAGAAACGGAAACGCTGATAAAAAGGATCAGGAAGAGAGGAAGGAGTTTCGAAAAAGCGATACCGGAAAAATATATCGAGGAGGTCAACGAGGCCTACCACCGGTTTTTTTTCCAGTACGGTTCGGGACCGATGCTTCAGGTAAACAGCAACAAAATGGATTTCGTGAATAACGAGGAGGATTTTTCGAAACTGATTGAAAAACTCTCAACCCGGATTAGGGGGAAAGAGTATTTTAATCCGCTTGGATCAGTTTGACTGACCGGGACGGAATATAAACGATTTTTTCGCTATTCGACCGTCGGCGCAAAAAACGCTGGCGGCCCGCCGTTTCTATTTCCCGTCCAGTCGATGTTCCAAACGGAAATGTAATAAACCGACAACATGAGGAACAGGACAATGGACAAGGTAACCGCCGTTTCACTGATCGAACAGAAAAAAGAGGGGCGAAAGATAACCGCCCTTACAGCCTACGACGCGCCGTTCGCCAAATTGATGGATGAAGCAGGCATCGACGTTATCCTGGTAGGCGATTCGGTAGGCATGACGGTGCTCGGCAGGGAAGATACTCTCTCCGTGACCATGGAGGAGATGATCCATCATACAAGGGCCGTTTCCAGCGTGGTGAAACGCGCCATGGTGGTAGCCGATATGCCATTTATGTCGTTTCAGGTCTCGCCGCAAAAAGCTCTTGAAAACGCCGGTCGGCTCATCAAGGAGGGGCGCGCGCACGGGGTGAAACTTGAAGGGGGGAAGATCATGGCGGATACCATCCGCGCAATTGTGAACGCCGGGATCCCCGTGATGGGGCACGTAGGCCTAACCCCGCAATCGGTACACCAGCTCGGCGGCTACAAGGTGCAGGGAAAGAAATTCGATTCCGCCCGCCAGATACTCGCCGATTCAAGGGGAGTCGAAAAGGCGGGAGCCTTCTCGATAGTGCTCGAGGCGATCCCGGCAGACCTGGCGCAGGCCGTAACCGAAGAGCTTCATATCCCTACCGTCGGAATCGGCGCGGGGCCTCACTGCGACGGACAGATACTTGTGATGCAGGATATGCTCGGCCTCTCGGAGAGAAAGGCAAAATTCGTGAAAGAGTTTGTGAACATACGCAAAATTGCTCGCGACGCGTTTACCGCCTACGTAGACGAAGTGCGCGGCTCCGCTTTTCCGTCGGAAGAGCACTCCTATAAACCGTCAAAAACAAAACTGAAAGTGGTCGGCGATGAGGAGAAAAAGAGAGGGTAGGGCGCGCCCGTGATTCAGGTGAAGAGAGAAACAATTTCATTGACCTCAAACGGAAGACTGAACAGTTATTTCAAATATAGATTTGCAAAAAAAAGGGAGGGACTTTCGTCTCCTCCCTGAAAATGCGATTAAAGAATTCAGGTTTGAAGACTAGTCGTCGTCTACCTCGTCATCTTCCTCGTCATCTTCTCCGCCATCGCTGGTGTTGGTATCAGTGGTCGTTATAGTACTTGTGTCTGTCGTGGTACCGGTACCAGTATCGGTCGTAGTACCTGTATCTGTAGTGGAGCCAGTGTCGGTCGCTCCGGCAGAAACAAGTTTAATAAACGGCCCTTTTGCATCGGTCACGGCCAATTCCGCCGAAGCATCGCTTATCCCTACCCATAGCCCATCAGCTTCAACCGAAGCATAAACAAATGCCTGGATGGTTGCGTTTCCGATAGTGGCGCTGATGCTGTATGTGTTGGGGGAGGTCGCAACTGCTTCAACGAGCTGATAATCCCCGCCATACACTACGGTAGGGACGCTCAGGTCGATAGTTACAGAAGTAGCTGAAATTATCAAGGTGTCTGTCCCGGAACCGGTATCCATCGTCCAGGTCCCTTGCAATTCCGAAGGGAACGAAACGGAAGATCCGGTATTATCGTCTGGCGTCGAACCGCAAGAAATAAACAACGGCAAGGCAACTACCAGCGAAGCCTTTGCCAAAAATCTAAGAACCTTTTTCATCCTGGGTGCTCCTTTTTCATGTAAAACACACATATTCATATAACCTTTTTATGTTAGCACATTATCCTTATTTCAAAAAAATCACAGCGCCCTGATAAATGCGCTCACCCCTTCATTGTATTTTATCCATAGGGAATCAATTATGACCTATGTCAATCTTGCATATTTTTAAAGTTCGATACTTCAACTTTTTGAATTCGTTATCCCGATTCTGCCAACAGAAAGTGATCTCGGGCATAACTTTAATTTCGCTATAAACAGCGGAGATTGCCGAATGCGCCCCTTGGATATTAAATCTGCTAAAATTCGTCGTATTTTTTAGCATTCCCCTTTGCCTTGTCAACCGGGTACTTCTTCCCGTTCGCCGCGATCTTCTCTTCCACTGCGCGGCCGACGTCGACGCCAAGCTTATCAGCAAGCCGGATGGCGTAGATGATCACGTCTGCCAGTTCCTCTTTCGCGGCGGCGAGCGCCTTTTGGTCGGGATTGCGCGACTCCTCCTCGGTGAGCCACTGGAAAACCTCGAGCAGTTCCCCCGCCTCGGCGGAAAGCGCCATCGCCAGGTTCTTCGGTGAATGAAACTTCTCCCAGTCCCTCGCCTCGGCAAATTCCTTGAGTCGTCCCCTTATCGCCTCTATATCCATCTCCCTAGATCACCTCGTTGAAAAAGAGAACAAGCAGGATAGTTCCGGCAAAATAGAACAGCAATATTAACGTAAGAAGATATCTTATCCACTTCGCCGGATCCCTTTTGAACACGATAAGCGCCGCCGCTGAAACCAGAATTATCTCTATCGCCGCCC
>JAOUMJ010000020.1 GCA_029881495.1 Nitrospinota bacterium
AGTCCATGGACCATCAGGCTCCTTGCCGGGAATTTGATGTCGATCGCTCCAAGTACGGATCCCCTTGCTCCGCGGGTATGACAGTCGCGGCATTTTCCATCCTCCTTTAGCGGGTAGAGGAAACGGAGAATATCCCCTTCTTCAGTCATTTCCATTTCGGTCCCTTCCCGGAGCATTTTCAATATTGCCGGGTCGCTCTCCCGCGCGGCTCTCTCACCGGGTAGCTCCCCGTACTGCGAGATCACCGAATCGCCGCGAAAAAGAGCAATCGACATCTTGAGTTCGTTCTTGTTCAGCCTCTCCACCATCTCCCTCACGGTCTTGCTCTCCCATCCCCTGATAAGGACAGTGTGGAGGCTTTCATATACAAGGTCGGCGGATTGTTGCGCGTCTTCCCTCACAAGGGTTGACAGCTGTCTCTCCTTTTCATCGGCCTTGCTCAGTACCCTCTGCCTTTTTTTGGCCTGTTCCACGGCGGTCTGCATCGATTTCGGCTTTACCAGCGGTTTTAACCGCTCTTTCATGGACGGAATTTTCGCTTTTACGGGGAAAGTTATCTCTATCACCCCGTTTATGTCCCCCGATTTTCCGTTCGTATGGCACTCAAGGCATGACTCCTCGGCGATTACCGGGTATATGAAACGCACGTCGTTCTCCCCCTGTGAGGTGAGGAGTTCTTTACCTTCCCTCAGGGCAGTCATGATATCTTTCTCCTTCTCTCTCGCCTCCCGTTCCCCTGCGGTCTCGCCAAACAGCTCAATTACGGGGTAGCCGCGGAAGATCCGTACAGTCATGTCCGGGTTTGTCTTTTTAAAATTCTTCAGCATCTGGGACAATTTCTCCCTGTCCCACCCCTTTTGCATAACTGAATAGAGCGACTGGAAAACAAGGGCGGAGGAGTTTCGCGCGCTGTTCGCGATCATTTCCAGAAAGCTTACAGGCTCCCCCTCGGCGTGGGGGATGGTAAGGAAATGGCAGTCTATGCACGGAACGTTTGCGTGCTTCCCTTCGGCCTTTTCGAGCCGTTCCTTGTGGCAAACAACGCACTCGTCGTCGCTGTAATAGACCGGTTCCGGCGCCATCTCCTCCAGAAGAGAATCGCCCCTGTATGGCCCGTACTGACCGAAAGAGTGCGGAACAAGAAAAGGCCTTGCGATAAGCCCGCCGACTATCAATATTCCAAGTATGATGAATGCCCGGTTGATATGCCTGTATGGGTTCATATGTTTGTATCCCGGCGACAGGTTTTCCGTGACGATATTCTGAAAGGCAAGAGTCCGCTTTTCCCCATCGAATAACCCAGCCATCCCTGAAAAGAGAATGAAATTATTTATGCTTGTAGAAATTATATCAGAGTTTCAAAGGGAATGTCATTGAAGAAACACGAAGTTATTCAGATTTTTGCCTACTGATTTAGTTATTTATAACAATTTTTAATAAGCCAAAAAAAAATATTATGGGACTCAGGTAACCGATAGTAGTAGTAATCGCATCTATAAAATGTTATAAATATGACATACAGTTGAAGTGGTTCAACTGTATATCCTGTGAATTCACAGATGGTATTTTTACCATCTGAGGAGTGGATGCACATGGTCGCAATATTTTGCTGCTGTTGCCCCGATAGGGACAGTCGGCCCTTTTCCTCTTCAAATCTCCGGTCGAATCCCTTTTCTATCTCCTGTTCCGGATTGCGAAGATATCTTTTCGATATCTCGTTTTCAAATCCCAGAAAACATAACGCTTCATCTACGTTTCCGTCAGCAGCGAAAGGGGGGAGCTTTTGACCGATTCAGTCCATTTGATATTCAATATGGGGTAATAATATTTGAGGAGGTATAACTATGAATGTCTATGTTCAGAGATTATTCATGTGTACCATTGTTCTGCTATTTGCGGCTCTGATTCTACCGTCATGCGACATTTTCAAAGAGGACGATAAGCCCACAACCACGACTGCTACGGTAGAGAAAACATATAAGGGCGAGGCTTTCACCAAATGTTTTGAATGCCATGGGGATACGCAGGCTGTAGGGGGCGTCTTGACCGTTTTCGGCGACAGCAATCAGGGTGCCGGCAAGCCTGGGTGGCTGAATGGCCCTCACGCGAACAACGAGACGGTTAATGCAGACCATTCAATATCGGATAACCATCCGGGCAACGACGGTTTCCCGTATTATGGCTATTCTGACCTCGGCCTGATATCCACCTGCACGCTTGACTGCCACGACCAGCTCGGTCAGGGGAAGCTGTTTGCCTCCTATGCGGCGAGCAGTACAGGTAGCGATGCTCTCGGATCTAAGGACAGGCCGATAGTTGCCTGCGCTTCATGTCACGGCGATGCATCAGAGCATATCGCGACTACTGGCAAGGATCTTGAATACAACTCTCCCGGACCGGCAAGATGCTCGCAGTGCCACAACTCATCGTTTGGGCACCAGCAGTATCACCCTGAAGGCGGGGACATTTTCGAGGACTACTCGCTTGCGAGCCATGCCAGCTCCATCAACGATCACAACTATGTTACCGACAGTACGACCGACGTAAGGGCGAAGTGCTCAAGGTGCCACACCGATGAAGGTGCAAGGAAGTATACACAGGCTATAAACAACGGGATAAACGGTACGGCTACCTATGATGAAATCGGTCAGGCATTCCCATCCGGTACCGAGGCAAAGGCAGATATTGCGAAGGCTTCGGTAGTTCAGTGCAGAACGTGCCACGATTCCCATAACCCGCACAGGCTTCTGGCAAAGACCGTAAAGGATTACGCAACGCTGAGTTCGGCGAGCGGTCTTGGATGGTCGGACCAGTTCATTACATGCACTTCCTGTCACCAACTGCTTAATGGCAGCAATATGGCCAATTTCAAGACCTACCATACGCCTGTAGACGAAACAGGCACAGTTGTTAACGCCTATGGAGCGTTCGGTGAACTGATAGTCGATACGCATTACGATATTCCAACGACGACCATCATTGAAGGATACGTCGTCGATCCAAAGGCGACGCACAGCACAAGCAAGGGGAATACAAACAGCGGTGCCTGTCTTGATTGCCATAACCAGCATGCGGCTGACCTCACCATCAACCGGCAGTGGGCGAAGTCCGCTCATGGCGGGCATATAGCCACGGTCAAGGCGACGGCTGAGGCCGCTGATGTAAAGACTGTCTATGCGGCTGGTGTTGACGACACTACCGGTCCGGCATGGGCACATTACGATTTCAAGGGGACAGATCGCTCATCGTGCCAGAGGTGCCATACCTCCACAGGGTTCAGGAATTTCGCCAATGATGCGGCCAACTATGATCCCGCGACAACGCCGAACGAATTCATCGCAACCGGCGAGCAGAGGGAGATGCTCTACTGCTGGGCCTGCCACATTGATAACAAAGGCGGACTCAGGGATCCCGGCGTGATGAGCGACACAACCTTGCCCAAACTGAATGACGGGCGCGTGGCTCTGATCGGCGATATTGGTGGTTCCAACATCTGCGTGTCGTGCCATTCCGGCAGGGCAAGCGGACAGGAGATACACGACTCCACCAAGACCTTCCCGATGAATGCGACGACCGGAACAAACTTCAGCGGGTTCAATTCGCACTACCTCACTGCGGGGGGGACGCTTTACAGGACCACAGGATACGAGTACACAGGCCATGTTGATACAACGGCAAATTACGATAACAAATCGTACTTTGCCCATATCGATATTGGCACCGTTACAGGTACTGGTTCCGAAGGGCCGTGCGTGGGATGCCACATGACTAACAACACCGAGAGCCACACGTTCAACCCGTTTGAGAAGGATGCGACAGGGGCGATAACGGCTATCAATACCACCACATGCGCGGCGTGCCACGCGCTTGGCGGTGATTACGAGATGACCGTTGCCAAGCTGAATACCGAGGAAGAGGAGTATCACGACTCGCTTGCGGCGCTGAAGGCTCAGCTTGCGGTGAAGGGGATTTACCACGGTTCCGGTTATCCCTACTTCTTCACGACATCGGTAACGGCAGATCAGACATCTGCGAATGCCTTCAAGTTGTGGGATTCCAAGAACACTCTTGGCGCGGCTTTCAACCTGAACCTCCTGGCCCACGAGCCGGGCGGATTCGCGCACAACAGGTATTACGTGAAGAGATTGATTTATGACTCCATAGATTGGCTGGATGACGGTCTGCTTAACGCTTCAGTCTCGACGACACTGGCGACCGCTACTCATACCCCATCGGTCTATGTTGCCGGGGCGACGGCATACCTGCTTAGTTCGACCAACGGAAGACCGTAAGGGTATAATTAGGATATGGCGCCGGCAGCTGTTGCCGGCGCCCCGATTAATGATTTAGCAAGGGGGTAATATGCGTCCTGAATTTGACTGCAAAAAGTATTTCTTCATCATTTTCGCACTGGTTGCCGGATTGCTGGCATTCCAGATGGCGATTCCGGAAGTTTCCTATTCAGCTGAGAAGGAGAAAAAAATACCCGAGCCATTCAATATGGTGAAGACCGGTGAATCCGCGGCTGTAGTTTTTACACACACTACCCACGCTGTCGACGCAAAGATCAAATGCACCGAATGCCACCCGAAAATGTTCAAGATGAAAATGGGGAAGACCGGCGAGAAGAACCCGATAACCATGGCGGCGATGGAGAAGGGGGAGTTCTGCGGGAAGTGCCATAACGGAAAGGATTCATTCGGGACGAAGGACGAGAAGAACTGCGTAAAGTGCCATTCGGTCAAGTAGGTTGCCTCGCTGGGATAGGGAGCCGCAGTTTTTCACTGCCGCTCCCGCTTCGGTCAGCCGGAGCGCCGGTCTTTGTGTTGTACTGTTAATGTTGCGGTACTGAAGTTGGTTTAGATATAGCTTGTGTGGGGATATTTTGTGAAGGACAACCTCTAATGGCAATAAACGGTTCTTCAATACGCCGGATGCTCTTCTACATTATTCCGTTCTTTTTTTTATCCATCCATGCTGGGGCGTCGGCGGAGGAGATCTGTCTTGGATGCCACGCCGATGCCGAACTGGAAATGGAGAGAGAAGGTGCGGCTGTCTCCCTGCATGTCGATGAAGATGTCTATTTAAAATCGGTCCATGGCGACATGGAGTGCGGCGACTGCCATATCGGTTATGACCCCGAAGATATACCTCATGCCAAGATATCAAAAACTGTCGACTGCGGCGCCTGCCATGCCGACGCGGTAGAGGAGTACGAATCAAGCGCGCATAACGCGGCGAGAAGCCACGGAGCGAATGAATCTCCCTCGTGCGTCAATTGCCACGGCAAGCATGACATCCTCCCCTCCAGGGATTCGAATTCGGCAAGTTACAGGCTTAACATCCCGGTGCTTTGCGGAAAGTGCCACAGCGAAAAGGGGGAGGCGACAAGGTCGAACGGAAGGGGAGATCTGGCGGTTTTCTTTGACTACTCTACCAGCGTTCACGGGAGAGGGGTTGCCGAAAAGGGGCTCCTGCCGTCGGCCATCTGCTCCGACTGCCACCAGGGGCACAAGGTGCTGAAGGTCGACAATCCCGATTCACCCGTGAACAGACGGAACGTGTCGGCAACATGCGGGACGTGCCATCGAGGAATGCTCGACAGGTACATGAAAGGGGTTCACTATTCGGCGGATGAACGGGAGATGGCAAAACTGCCGACATGCGCCGACTGCCACTCCGCTCACCACATAACCGAAGTCGACAAGAACCTGTTCATGCGCGAGGTGACGCACCAGTGCGGAACATGCCACGCGGATCTTTCGGAAACCTATCTTCAGACCATACATGGCAAGGCATATCAGCTCGGTTACGACAAGGTTGCCCGCTGTTCGGACTGCCACGACCCCCATCTTGCATTGATGGTATCGAATCCCGATTCATCCGTAGGGGAGAATAACCGGCTGAATACCTGCCGGAAGTGCCACCCCGATGCTACTGCAGGTTTCGCCGAGTACCTCACGCACGCGACGCACACCGACAGGGAGAAATACCCGGCGCTATATTACACATACATCGCCATGACGTCGCTTCTTGTCGGGGTGTTCGCCTTTTTCGGGATACATACCATCTTGTGGCTCCCTACAGCTCTAAGGGAGAGGAAAAAATTCAGGGATATCGACAAGGGGGACGCGCCGGAGCGGTACGTTATCCGCTTCAACCTTGCCGAGAGGATGACGCATCTTTTTGTAGTGCTGAGTTTTCTCCTGCTGGCGCTTACCGGGATGATGCTTAAATTCTCCTCGATGCAGTGGGCGCTGGTTGCATCTAAACTGATGGGTGGGGTGGAAGTGGCCGGAGCGATTCACAGATTCTGCGCCATAATCACATTCGGATATTTCGTTTACCATTTTTACTATCTTCTGAATAAAAAGCGGAGTAGCGGCAGAGGGTGGAAATATTTCCTTTTTGAAGGGGACACACTCGTGCCGGCGCTCAGTGATCTGAAGGATTTCATGGCGAATATCAAATGGTTCCTCGGCCTCGGCCCGCGCCCGAAATTCGGAAGGTGGACATACTGGGAGAAGTTCGATTATCTCGCGGTTTTCTGGGGTGTGCCGGTTATCGGCATCTCAGGGCTTGTCCTCTGGTTCCCGGAATTCTTCGGCGCGTTCTTCCCGGGATGGGCGATAAACGTCGCGATGATAATCCACAGCGATGAGGCGCTCCTGGCCGTGGGCTTCATCTTCACGATACATTTTTTCAATACCCACCTGAGGCCGGAAGCGTTCCCGATGGACAAGGTGATCTTTTCAGGCGTAGTGCCGGAGGAGAAGTACAGGGAGGAGCGCGAGCGCGAATATGAAGAGCTTTCCGCGAGCGGGAAACTGGAAGAGCGCGTCGTGACCGAAGGGTACCGGGATTGGGACGGCTATATATACGCTTTCGGCGGCATATTCCTCGGCACCGGCATCGTCCTTGTCCTGCTGATCATCTACTCGATGCTGTTCGGGTAAATTTCCCTTTCGCGGATTACATCGAAAGTCTGGGGGCGAGCGAGCCTTGCCCCCAAACAGGTATTATTCACTTCTACTCGTTCAGCGAGACGTGAGGGACGTTATGTTTGTAAACGTCTATCAGCTCGGAGACAAGCTCGGCAACTTCAGGCGTAAGCCCTCTTGGTATTTGCATCCTGTCTTCGGGGATAACGGGGATGTCCCTCGCCATTCTTTTGAGGCTCCTTATGTGGTTTTCAAGAACGATCACCTCTATCATGCTTTCAATGTCGTCCTTCATGTTTGAAGGGATGTCGTGCTTCAATGCCCCTTTGATGGCATCCACGGAGAAGACCTCGGTTTCGATATCGGTTTCGGCCTTGATGGACGCGCTGTGTATTCTATCTTCCCTCAGCGCGGATGTGAACCCAAGATAGATCGGCTTATCGCCGTTCTTCATATCGATCTCTCTTATCATGTTCCCGTTCTCGTGGTAAGAGACCTTCCCCTTGTAAAGTTTGTAGATGAAATATGCAGGGGTATCCCCTTCGGTGATTATCCACTGCCCAGCCTTGAAATTTTTCCTTTCCATGATCCTACCTCCCAGAAAAATATTGATCCTCCATGCAGGTCATGTTGTTATCTGCGTTTTATTACTGTTGGCATTACTCCTTTTTGTAGCCAAGCGGGGTGACCACCTTGTCGAGCTGTTCCATGTATGCCGAACCCGCCTGATCGATGGCAAGGGGATTATGAACCCCTCTGCTTCCGTCGCTTTTTATATCATTGAGAAATTCTTCGACTTCCTTAATTTCGGACATCTCCAAAATATCGGGATTTTCCGCTCTCAGGAAATCGAGTTTCAGGCTTATCTCGGTGATAAGTTCCGCAACCGTATCCTGCCATTCGGTCATCATCGCCTCGTAACCGGGATCGTGGCAGTCGAGACATATCTCCTTTTGGGGCCTTGCGATGTCGACCAGTTCTCCATGACACCCTTCGCATTCAACCGCGTCTCCCATCAGATTTGCCTGCCCATCGGAAAACTTCCATAGCCCGCCATAGATTTCAGTTTGAAGCTGATGGCAGTCGGGACACCCTTTTTTCACTGTCTCCCTGTGATGGCAATCGGCACATTCCGGCTTGGTTATCTTCAGGTTGCCATGCCTGCCGTTGGCGGAGTGGCAATCGGTGCAGACGCGCCCCCTCTCAAGATGGTTCTTGTGGCTGAATGTGAGGCCGGCGAACGACGGCTTCTGCTGTTTGATATCGAAATGGCAGGTTAGGCATTCCATCTTTTGCATATCCCCGGTGACGATGGAGGGGAGCGTGTAGTTTGAGCCGATAAGCGTTGCCGCCTCCTTCTGCATTTCGAACGAAGATGCCAGGAGGTCGTTTGCGTAGCGTATGTTATGCAGGCTCTTCCCGTTTTCCACCATGTCCATGTTGTACTGGGCGTCGGCAAGCAGTTCTTCCGCCTTTGCAGTTTTATCCCTGTCCATTTTCGATGCTTTGACGTCCACCCTCAGGGTGTTCATTATCTTTTTCAGCTGGGCCATCTTTTTGCCGGTAGATTTCTCCCATTCGGCAAGGAGCTTTCCAAGCCCGGGCTCGTGGCAGGCGTCGCACGATTTCTCTCTTGCGACGAAAGTAGCCTCGTCCCCTTTTCCGCTAGCGACGTCTCCGTGAAAAATGTGGCATCCGCGGCAGTTGAGGCCTATTTCAAACATCTTGCTGGGGTGCTCCTTTGCGTTTTTGCCTCCGGTGCCAGAGAAGAGCGCTTTTTTGGCGTCGTGGTGCGTCGGATGGCAGGTGAGGCATTCCGCTCTTGTCTGGATATCCTTTTTGCTTATCCGGTGGTCGATAGCCATATGGCAATTGAGGCATTCGATCTTATGAACTGCGATATGCTGTTCATGCATCAGCGTGGTATTTTCGAACTGCTCCAGCCTTTCGGCCTCCCAGTGGCAGGTGAAACAGCTCTGCCTGTAAACAGGCGCGTCACCCACTATCGTGCCGGAATGGCAATCCGTGCACCCCAGTTTTTTCTCGATAATCTGGGTATGATCGTATTTCAGCACACCGTCGCGCGATTTCTCCAGCATGATTTTCCTTGAATGGCAGGTGGTGCATTCGGAAAGTTTCTCGCCGGTGTCTTCGGCATTCTTGAAGTGGCAGATGAAGCATGTGCTTTCGGTCACCGATATGTGTTCCCCCTGCACTATCTGTGAATGGCACGACGTGCATCTCAGCTTCTTCCCTCTCCTCAGTTCTGTAAGGTGATGCTTGTGGTCGAATACTATCCCTTCGAGGAACTCAACCTCCCCTTCGAGGAGCCGGGTTTCGTGGCACCCTTCCCTCAGGCAGCTCTCATCAGGTATCTCCGCCCAGGGTTTCGATTTTTTATAGGCCAGGCTTACGTATTTCACTATCTGGACAAGCCCTTCCATTTTCCCCCGTATCTTGTTCTTCAGGCCGGGGGCGAAGTGGCACTGAATGCACTCAATATCGGCGTGTTTGGATGTTTTCCAGCTGTCGTAAAACGTCTGCATGTAGTGGCAGGAGGTGCAAAAGCCGGATTGCGACGTATAGATCGCGGAAATGGAGATTATTATTGTCAGAGCGACCGCGACTGCAATCGCTATAAGAGAGTACTTTTTTACATTGTCACTCAAAGTACTGCGCCCCACTCACTCACGAACATTTGTTTTCTATGAGCATGATACTTAGGTGCGGTCAACTGTAAACGGGCTTTAATTCCACGCCGACCCGATACCTTCCCTTGTCACATTATAGCACTCTTTCTATATCATTTCTTTGCCGCCATCATTGTCGATTGAACCGAGGTACCGCTGAATTTCCTTCAAAGTATCGCTTCAGAATGGTAGTTTTAATTCATGGGACGCCTGCAAAAGACCAATATGAAAGCCGTTGGCTGGATATTGTCTCTCCTCGGGCTTGCATTACTCGGATTGATCCTCTTTTATCCGGCAGGGAGTGGAACGCCCGGTACCACGGGTTCAGACACGCAGAATATAGAAAAACTCCCGTTTGTTCTGAATAACGGCATATTCTGGTTCACCGATACCGGCGACGAAAAACCTGTACGCTTCAACCACTTCGATCACCAGCGTGCGCACCCCGATTGCCGAACCTGCCACGATTCGATTTTCCTGATGGAGCCGGGGAGTACCGACGTAGAGGGTGCGCTGGATCATGCGAACATGGGGGCCGGGCTCTTCTGCGGCAGGTGTCACAACGGTAGGAAGGCGTTTTCGCTCAATGAAGAGTGCGAAATGTGCCACCTCGAAAAAGAGGATCCTGAAAAATAAAGTAGAAGAACCGCAGAAATGTATCAGCAGTTTTTTTTATTTCTCCTTTTGTCTCTCCCCTTCTTGCCTGGCGGCAAGGGGGGAGTTTCAAAAATGGCGTTTTGCTGGCAGGGTAGCTTGCGCTACCCCTTTGCGAGGTTCCTTGCGATGTCGCGGAAGAGGTCGGAGATCTTTCCGTCGCCAAGCGCGATAGGTTCTCCGCTGTCGCCTGTTTCGGTGATCTTCCCCTCAAGCGGTATTTCGCCGAGGAGCGGGAGATCGAACCTCTCCGATTCCTTTTTGCCTCCGCCGTGACCGAATATGTGCGATTCCTTTTCGCAGTGCGGGCAGAGGAATCCGGACATGTTCTCGATTATCCCAAGTATCCTTGAGTCGGTCTGGTTGAACATGTTGATGGCTTTTTCAACGTCGGCAAGCGCCACGTTCTGCGGAGTTGTTACCACTACCGCGCCGTAAATAGGCAACGACTGTATAAGCGTTATCTGCACGTCGCCCGTTCCCGGAGGGAGGTCAAGGAGGAGGTAATCAAGCTCGCCCCAGTCAACGTCGTAAAAGAACTGTTTAATGATTTTTCCAATTAACGGTCCGCGCCAGATTAGCGCCTTGTCTTTCTCGAGGAGAAAGCCGATCGACATCGTTCTTATTCCGTATTTGTCGACAGGGCGCAGTTTGCCGTCGTTCCCCTGGTTTTGGAGCCCTTCTATTCCGAGCATTATCGGCACCGACGGGCCGTAAACGTCCAGATCAAGGAGGCCGACCTTGTACCCCTCTTTTGCAAGCGCGATGGCGAGGTTTGCGCTGACGGTGGATTTCCCTACGCCCCCTTTTCCGCTCGCTACCGGGATGATCTTCTTTACGCCGGGGATATCCTTCTTGGGTGGTGGCTCTTTGCGCGGCGGCTCATGCGACGTGCTTCCGAAGGTCGCTTCCACTTTCAGGTTGAGCGCCACAAGAGCGTCTTCGATATTTTTTACAAGCGCCGCCTTGAACTCCTCGTCGGCATGGATAGGTTTCAACCTGATCTTTACCAGGTCGCCGGAGAGGGAGAACTCCTCCACGATGTCGAGGGTCATTATGTCCTGCTCGAATCCGGGATATTTTACGTTTTTAAGCGCGGCAAATATTTTCTCTTTCATTTGGCCCTCTATCCTATCGCCTGAACGGCTTTTACGCCGGGGACTCTCTCCATGACTACCCTTTCAATACCCTGCTTCAGGGTCATTGTGGAGCTTGGGCATCCCGAACATGCTCCCTGCAGGCGTACAAGGACTACGCCGTCGCTGTTTACGTCAACCAACTCAACATTCCCGCCGTCGTTTTTCAACATCGGGCGAATTTCATCAAGCGCTTTTTCCACTGCTTCTCTCATAACTGCATCCTCTCAATATCTGGTCATGTCTGCTTTAATAGTGATGTTCCAATTCAACCCTATGATAGCTTATGGTGGAATCCGATGGTTATGACTTTTGTTAATAGCGCCGAACCGGGACTTGTTTCCGTGCACCTCCCGGTGAGAAACGGCGAGAGGCATATCGCGGAAGCTGTCGAATCGATACTGGCGCAGAGCTTGAGGGATTTTGAGCTGGTATTGGTCGACCACTCATCCACGGACGGCACCCCCGGAATTCTTTCTGATTTTGCAGGAAAGGATGGGAGGGTAAATCTGCTCCGGTACGAGGGGGATAATTTTATCGAATCCCTCAACTTCGGACTGTCACGTTGCAGAGGCGAATTCATAGCGAGGATGGATAGCGACGACATTTCCTCTCCTGAACGTCTTGAGCTACAGCTTGGATACCTGAGGGAGAATCCCGGCATTGCCGTTGTCGGTTCCGGCGTGGAGATATTCGGCGAAGATGTGATGGAAGGTTACAGGCGGTATGAGGAGTGGATCAATTCCATTTCAAAGCCGGATGAGATAAAGCGGGAGATCTTCGTGGAAAGCCCCCTTCCAAATCCGTCGGTGATGATGAGACGCGTCTACATGGAAAGGATGGGGGGATACGAGGATCACGGATGGCCTGAGGATTACGATCTCTGGCTCCGCTCCGTGCTGAAAGGGGAGCCTATGGCGAAACTCCCTGAAAAACTGCTGAGGTGGAGGGAGCATGGAAAGCGATTGACAAGGAACAGCAGACGCTACTCAAAAAAAAGTTTTCTGAAAGTTCGCGCGTACTACCTCACGCGCTTCCTTGAAGGGAGAAAGATCGTTTTGCACGGGACCGGCCCGACAGGGAAGATATTGGGGAGATACCTTCTAGATTACGGAGCCGACCTCAAGGCGTATCTCGATATAAATCCACGCAAGGCGGGGGGTACGAAAAACGGGCTCCCTGTTTATCCCGCTTCGGAAAAGGGGAGATTCAGGAGAGATGGGTATATGCTCCTTGCGGCGGTCACGTCGTGGGGGGCGCGGGATGATATCAAGAGCGAAGCGGAGATCGCCGGTTATGTGGAAGGGGTCGATTTTATTTGTTGTTCATGAGCAGGTATAATGCGGGATAAAGGTTCTTCTATCTCCGGCAGTTTGGCAATTGAAAGGATTTCAAATTGAAATATCTGATAATCGGCAACGGTATTGCGGGAATTACGGCGGCGGAAAATATCCGAAAGGCAGATCCGCGCGGCGAGATAAAGATATTGACTGATGAAAAGTACCCGTTCTACAGCCGCATCCGGCTTATTGATTTCCTCTCGCGCAACATGAAAGAGGAGACACTTATCATGAAAGGGGAGAAGTGGTACGCGGACAACGGGATAGAGCTTCTCTCAGGCGCAAGGGGGGAAAAGATAGATCACGCTTCAAGGAAGGTGGAAACCGATGATGGTTCCGCGATCGGGTACGACAAGCTTCTCATCGCGACCGGCGGGGTGTCGTTCGTTCCGCCGTTCCCAGGCGCGGAGCGCGAAGGGGTATTTACGCTAAGGACGCTGGATGACGCGAAAGCGATAAACAGTTATGCGGGGAAAAATAAAAGAGTAGTCATCGTCGGCGGCGGTGTGCTGGGGCTTGAGGCGGGATTCAACCTGATACAGGCAGGAAACAGTGTTGAGGTGGTTGAATTTTTCCCGAGGCTCCTTCCGAGACAGATGGACGGGAACGGAGCAGCAGTTCTTCAAAACCAGCTTGAATCATTCGGCTTCCGCTTTTACTTAAACGCAAAGACGAAAGAGATCACCGGCGAGGGTAAGGCCGACGGCTTGTTGCTTGAGGACGGCAGACGCATCGAGGCGGATATGGTGATAGTTTCAGCAGGGGTCAGGCCGGCAGATACGCTTGCCAAGGATCTCGGTCTGCAGATAGGGAAAGGGGTTGTGGTGAACGACAGGATGGAAACATCCATTGAAGGGATATACGCGGCCGGGGACGTTATCGAACACAATGGGATCTTCTACGGCCTTTGGGCGGCGTCGATGGCGCAGGGAGAGACCGCCGGAAAAAACATGGCGGGGGTAGAAGCACTGTACAAAGGGACGATCATGTCGAATTCGCTGAAGGTGGCGGGGGTAAAGCTCTTTTCCGCGGGGGATATCGACGCGGATGGGAAGTATGACGACATCACCTTCGCGGACAGTGTGGCGCATGTATATAAAAAGATGGTTATCAAGGATGGCAAAATAATTGGGATCATCCTTTACGGCGACGTTGGCCCGCGCATGAAGCTGGTAAAGGCGATGGAAGAGAAGAGGGATATAAGCGGCTTGCGCGACGCCCTCGCAAAGTGGGATATCAGCGCGCTCTGATAGAGAAGAAGGAGAGCCCGATCTTTATTTGCTGCGGATGATCCTTTTTGCCACCGCAAGCGCCTGCACATGCGGTGCAACGTCATGGACGCGGATGATTGCCGCGCCTCTTTCAGCCGAGTAGAGGTGCGAGGCGATACTTCCGCCGAGCCGGTCGGCTGTATCCGCGCCTGTCAATTTTCCGATGAACGATTTCCTCGACGCGCCGACCATCACAGGGTAGCCGAGACGCGCGAGCCTCCCTGTTTCATGAATGAGCCTCAGGTTGTGTCCCACCGTTTTTCCAAATCCTATTCCGGGGTCGATGATGATATTCCTGACGCCGCTTTTTTTAAGCGTCTTTGCGCGCTCTTTCAGAAAAGCGGAGACCTCCTTTACCACGTCTCCGTATTTCGGATTTTTCTGCATGGTGCGGGGATTCCCTTTCATATGCATGACGATGACAGGTTTTTTGCATTTCGCGGCGACAGCGAGCATTTCGGGATCGATGAAACCGGTTATGTCGTTAATCGCGTCGGCTCCGGCGGATATGGCGGAGAGCGCGACTTCCGGTTTGCAGGTGTCGATGGAGATGGGAACGGACGACCTTTTCCTCAGCGCCTCTATGACAGGTATTACCCTCTTCAGCTCTTCACGTAGAGTTACCCCCTCCGCGCCGGGCCGTGACGATTCCCCCCCTATGTCGAGAAGTTCCGCCCCTTCCTCTTCCATGCGGAGCCCGTTTCGGACGGCGTTCTCAAGAGTGTAGGAAACGCCGCCGTCGCTGAAGGAGTCGGGCGTTACATTCAAGATGCCGGCAATGACAGTTCTCCCCGGTTTTATGGAGGTACGCCCTATCTTGAACGGGGTGAACACTTCTTAGAGCTTTGTATGGGTACCGTCGCACCACGGTTTTTTCTTGGTATGTTTGCACATGCACCACGGATAGGAGTCGGCCTCCTCTATATCGACACGGAACGCGGCGACATCGGTTCCTTCATACTCGGTCCCTTTGTGCGTGTTATCGCAGAACGGCTGGTCCTTCGAGAGTCCGCAACCGCACCATATGTAGGTTCCCTCCTCCATCTCGAGTACCTTAGGGTTTTTTCCGGCGATTTTGGGTTTAGGCGCATCGGACATGAGGATCCTCCTTTTGAATAATCGGTTATTCAGTTTTGTTTTAAGATATCAACGTCATATTACCAGTTTCAGACGGTATAACAAAAACGGGAACTTTGCCGATATACTTTAATAGATGAATTATTCGAAGCTGTACGACATGGCGCTCGCGGCATACACGAAACTTCCATACCATTTCGGCATGGGAAGGGCCTTCAGGCCGTTGAGCCTGTTCATTGAAGTGACATACCGCTGCAATTTCAGGTGCAACATGTGCCAGTTCCTCAACATCATGGACGATCCACGACTGAACGAGAAGAAGGGGGAGGAGCTTACCCTCGACGAGATGAGATCGGCCATCGACCAGGTGAGCAGGCTGGGGATGATAGTTTTTACCGGAGGGGAGCCGCTTCTGCGAAGGGATATCATGGAGGCGGTGCGATACGCATCTGAAAAACGGAAGAGCTACCTTGTCACCAACGGTGTCCTGCTTACCGAGGATATCTCCCGTGAATTCGTTTCGCTTGGATGCCGCACCCTGCTCCATCCCGGCATGGCTTCGGTGGGGATATCGCTCGAAGGGCCGGAAGCGGTACACGACAATATCGTGAACGCCAAGGGTTCGTATCAGAAAATAATCGGGAACGTGAAAAAGCTGGTCGAGCTGAAGAGGAGAACGGGGAAGTCGTATCCTGTCATTGCGCTTAAATGCGTAATGACAAGGCATAACGCGAATCATCTAGACGAGCTGTACCGGCTGGCGGAAGAGGTAGGGGTCGATATATTCAATCCGATAGCCCATTACGACATTCCGAACACCAACCGGCTCGAAATGGATAGCACCCCCGATCTCACAAAGGAGCCGAAGCCGGAAAACGGTATCGATATCGGCCTTCTTGAAAAGGAGATAGACGCGATGGTTCGGCGTTCCGCCGGTTCAAAGGTTCAGTTGCGCCTCACCCCTCCCGCACTCCCTCCGGAGGATATTGTCGCCATATATAGAGGGGATCTCGATATGTCGAACAAGCACTGTCATACCCCATGGGGTACGGCGCTCCTCTCCGCTTACGGCGAAGTTACGCCATGCTCCAATTATCCGGCGGGGAATATCAGGAAAGAGCCGTTCATGAAGATATGGAACGGGGAGAGGATGAGGCTGTTCCGGGATAAGCTCAAGAAAAACCGCATTTTCCCCGGATGCGCCGCCTGCTGTTCCATCTTGCCAGAATAATTTTGTCTTCCGGCTGTATCTGTTTATAATAGCCCGAAGTATGAAGTATCAGTGCTTTGGTACTGGCGGTATGCCGAAACCGGCATGTAACTATTTGGGGGTAGCGGTGATGAATGTATTTGGCAGGTTTTCAGTTCTTATCGCGGGGTCTCTTTTTCTGATTACGTGTGCCGCGGATCCTGAAGACAACGTTGATCCGAATACGCTTGCACCCAACGCGTCAACTCCGACATGGTCACAGCTCCTCGGCGGAGCCAGGGACGATTACGGCAATGCGATGGCGATAGATTCAAGCGGAAACTCCTATATCACCGGCGTTTCTCATGGGGATATGGATGAAAATTCCAATTCCGGTGATACAACCGATTCCAACAGTAGTTCCGACATGTTCATAGCCAAGTATGGTTCTACGGGGGTAAAAGCATGGTCGAAACTTATTGGCACACCGTCCAACGACATGGGGTATGGAATTGCGATAGATTCCAGCAACAATATTTATGTGACTGGCGGAACAAACGGTAGCCTTTCAGGTACCAACGCGGGAAACGAGGATTGTTTCATAGCAAAGTACGATTCGGAAGGGAACGAAAAGTGGATAAAGCAGTTCGGTTCCAGCGGCTTTGAAAGAGCAAACGACATAGCGGTCGATTCGGCAGGCAATATCTATGTCACCGGATACAGCGACGGGAATATTTTTACAAACACCAATCTTGGAAAAGCGGATGTCCTCGTCGGAAAGTTCGATTCCGAAGGGCAGGTTGTATGGGTAAAGACATTCGGGACCATTGAGCTGGATAAAGCCAACGGTGTTGCGGTTGACGAGGAGTTCAACGTTTATGTCACCGGCTACACCGAGGGAGGCTTTGGCGGTACAAACCTTGGCAAGAAGGATATTTTTATTTTCAAGCTTGATCCAAATGGGGTTGTGCTCTGGCCCAAACTTATAGGTGGTGCCGAGTCCGATTCTGGCAATGCGATTGCAGTAGACAATACAGGCAATATATACATTACCGGTTTTCTCGGAGGGGATTTCTTCATAGGGAAGTACGATACTGAAAGCCTTGAGGTATGGCCCGCCGTTACTTTCGGCGGCTTTTCGATGGATAGCGGAAACGACATAGTGCTCGACGAGAGCGGCAATATCTACGCAACCGGTACGACCGAGAATATCACTTTCGACGGTCTTATCAGTTCCGGCGGGCCCGAAATATTCGTCATCAAGTACGATAACAGCGGAGTGAAACAGTGGTCGAAGCTATTCGGTAGTTCCGATGTGAACCACGGCAACAGCATTGCAACGAGATATATGGACGGAAATCAGAGGGTCTATGTCGCCGGTGATACCGTCGGTGATTATGGAAGTAATCCGTCAAACGGAAGGCACGACGCGCTGATAATGAAAATCCAGTAGCCCCGAGTTCCGCCGAGGCTAAAAGCGAAATTTCTTTTTACCGCCATAGCTTGACAAAGCCGACACCCGGTCTTATTGAAATCAATTAACCATGTTTTAAGGTTTTATATATATAGGTTAGGCAATGATTGAAGTAGAAAACCTTTCGAAAAGTTACGATGGTTTCAAGGCGGTAGATTCCATCTCCTTTGGCGTAAAGAAGGGGGAGATACTCGGATTTCTCGGCCCGAACGGCGCGGGGAAAACCACCACCATGAGAATGCTCACCTGTTTCATGCCCCCCACTTCCGGGCGGGCGGTTATTGCAGGATACGACGTATCGGAAAATCCGATGCAGGTGAAGAGCCGTATCGGCTATGTGCCGGAGTCTGCGCCTCTATACAGGGATATGAGGGTCGATGAATTTCTCGATTTCGCGGCAAGCGTAAAGGATCTTCACGGAGGCGAAAAGGGATCCGCGATAAGCGAGGCGATGGGAAAGACCGGCATTTCCGAAGTGAGCGGAAAGATGATAGGCAAACTTTCGAAAGGCTTCCGCCAGCGTGTCTGTTTGGCCCAGGCGCTTATCGGAAATCCAGAAGTGCTCATCCTCGACGAACCTACGGCAGGGCTGGATCCCCTTCAGATAGTCGAGATAAGAAATCTTATAAAGGAACTCTCCGGCGAACGGACCGTTATCCTCAGCACGCACATCCTCCCGGAAGTATCGATACTTTGCGACCGGGTAATGATAATCAGCAAGGGGAAGATAGTTGCCGAAGACACACCGCGGAACCTGACGAGCGGCACGCTCGGAAAATCGGTCATCGAGATCGCCATTGAAGGGGAGCGCGAGGGGATGGACGGCTTCCTCTCTTCGATAGATGGCGTAAAGGGGCTTACCCCTCTTGATTCCGCAAAAGGGGGGGAGTGCCGCTTTTCGATCGAGGCTGGCGGCGAGAGGGATATACGGAGATCGCTCTCTTCCGCTATAGTGAATAAAGGTTATGGACTTCTGGAGATGAAACTGCAGTCGGTTTCTCTTGAGGACGTCTTCATGGATCTCGTTACGGACGAGGAGAAAAAGGGGGAAGAAGATGAATAATTTTCTTCCGGTATACCGCAGGGAGCTGAAATCGTATTTCTACAGCCCTATCGCCTATCTGGTTATCGTCGTGTTCCTGATACTCTCCGGCCTTTTTTTCATAATGATATTGAACGACTACGCGAGATACAGTTTTGAGGTGATACGCTCGAACTACCGCTACAATCTCCCCGGCCTCAATGTAGCCGAAGGGATAATAAGCCCGCTCTACCGCACCCTTAGTTTCCTCCTCATACTGATGATGCCGCTCCTGACCATGAAAAGTTTTTCGGAGGAGAAGAAGAGCGGAACGATAGAGCTTGTTTTTACATATCCGATATCGGATATGGAGCTTGTGCTTGGAAAGATATTCGCACTTTTTACTCTGTATGGAACGATGCTCGGCTTCACCCTCTTTTACGACCTGTTCCTGGTTATGTTCAAGCCGGTGCCGCTTGGCGTTACTTTTACCGGCCTGCTTGGTCTCTCGCTGGCAGGGTGCGCCTATATATCGCTTGGGGTTTTTATCTCTTCGCTCACGGAAAACCAGATAGTCGCGGCGGTCTGGTCGTTCGGAATGATAATGGTTTTCTGGATCATTTCGTGGCTCGCCGGGGATTCAACCTCTGCGCTCGCCGAAATCCTTCGCTATCTTTCTATCTTCGACCACTTTGATTCGTTCGCGAACGGAGTGATAGATACATCGGACATCATTTTTTATTTGAGCTTCATCTTCATCTTTGTTTTTTCGACTCTGCGCGTTCTTGAATCGAGGAGGTACAGGGGCTGATGGTGAGCAGACTGATGAAATGGGTTCCGAACATGGCCGCATATCTCATTGTGGTTATCGGCATTATAGCTCTGATAGACTATCTGTCGGTGAAGCACAGCAAGCGGTTTGATCTTTCGGAAAACGAGATTTATTCACTCTCCTCTCAAACTGTCAATATCCTGAAAAATCTCGATCGTGAAATTACGGTTCTTGCCTTTATGCAGGAGGGGGACACAAGGATCCGCCCCAAAAGGCTTTTCGAGGAGTACAGGTATCATTCTTCAAAATTCAGCTGGGAGTTTATTGATCCCGACAAGAGCCCTTTGATGGCGGAGAAGTACGGCATAAAACAGTACGGTACTTTTATCGTCGAGGAAAAAGGGGTGGAGAACGGGCGCAAGGAGGGGGTTACCGGCCTTATTTCGGAGGATTCGTTGACGAATGCTCTTATAAGGACGTTGTCTGATAAACGGAAAAAAGTTTATTTCGTAAAAGGGCACGGAGAGAAGGATATAAACGGTTCGGGGAGAAACGGATACGGAGAGGCGAAAGCATCCCTTTTGAAGGAGAATTTCCTGGTGGAAACGCTTCTGCTCGGCAGCTTAAAGCAGGTTCCTGAGGACGCAGATGTCTTGATAGTAGCGGGTCCCGAGAAGGATCTGTTCGGAAGCGAACTTGATATGCTCGGAAAATACATTGATGACGGAGGAAACCTCCTTTTTATGGTAGATCCCTTTACGGTCAAGGATACATTGAAATTCCTGAACGGATATGGCGTTTACCCGTCCAACGATATCATAGTGGATAAATTCAGCCGGGCTTTTGGAGGGGATTATCTGATGCCTGCGGTAGGGACTTACAGCGAGGAGCACAGCATCACCAGGGAGTTTGGGCTGATAACCATTTATCCTCTCGCTCGTTCCATCAAAACAAACCAGAGCGGTGTTGAAAGGATTCAGACGAAAAATCTTGCGTTCACCCTCCCCGGAACATGGGGGGAGACGAGCCGTGAAAAGGTTGAGCGCGGGATTGCTTCGATGGACGAGAAGGAAGACAATGTAGGTCCGCTGGTCGTGGCTGTTGCGGTAGAGGTTGACCCGAAAAAGACTCCCGGCGACAAGGAAGATGTGGATCTGGATAGTCACGGGCATCCGCTTCACATAAAAGAGAGTAAAGGTTTGATGGTTGTTATCGGCGATTCGGATTTTGTCGCCGACCCCTATATCGGTTCGGGTGGCAACCGCGACTTTTTTATGAATGTTGTTGAATGGCTGGCGGGGGATGAAGACAAGATAGCGATACGCCCCAGGGAAGGCGAGATGGATCCACTGCTGTTCTCGGATGCGGAAATAGGGATGCTTGCCTTTTTCAGTATTGTCGGCATTCCGGCGATAATAGGGGTTGCTGGTGTTTGGATTAATGTTCGCAGGAGACGTGCTTGAAATTTAAAAACATTGCGATAATTTTTGCTGTTCTCGTGGTAAGCGCCTTGCTGGTCTACCGGTATGAATATCTGGCAGACCTGGAAAAGGAGAGAAAGGAGAGTGAGCAGAAAAAGATCGTTTACCTGGAACCGGGAAAAGTGGCGAAAGTGGTTCTTGATAACGGTGAAATGATCGTTTCGCTCAACAAGGTCAATGGTCAGTGGGAAATAACCGGCCCCATAAAGACAAAGGCCGACAGTGTTACTCTGGAGCAGATAATAACAGGTATCTCCAGCATGCAGGTCGATTCGATAATCGGCGATGGGACGGAGAACCTTGCCGATTATGGGCTGTCGTCACCTGCGATAAACGGCTATTTCTACGTTGAGGGCTTTAAGAGATCCCAGAATGTTTCTGTAGGGAATGATACGCCGGTGGGAGGGAAAGTTTACGGACAGAGCTCAAAGATCAAGAATGTGTTTGTGGCCTCCGCGGATTTTAAAAACCTGCTGTCAAAAAAGCTTTATGACCTAAGGGAAAAAAGGATTTTTCCCGAAAAAGGCGCGGATATTGTTTCGATCAAGATTGTCAGGAATGGCAAGCAGACAGTATTTGAGAAAGACAAGGATAATCTATGGATAATGAAAAAGCCGTATACCGCGAGAGCTACACAGAAAGAGATGATTGACCTGCAGGCAAAGATATTCGGAGCGTACGCGTCGAATTTCATCGACGGCAAGGTGAATGAAAATGAAATCGGATTAAATCCTCCCTCGCTCGCCTTTACCTTTACCAATTCTGCCGGAAAGGAATTCAACCTGCATGTTGGGAAAAAAGACGAGGAGAAAAACGGAGTTCCCGCAAGAAGAGAAGGGGCTGGCGAGATTGCCATGCTTCCTCTCGATTTTTTTGACGATATTCCGCGCAATCCGTCCGATTTCCGGGACATGCATTTTTTCCCAGTTAACTACATGGATGTCAGCAAGGTTTCCTGGGGCGCGGGCGGCAGGGAAGGTCGAATGGAGCGAAACAAGGATGGTGACTGGGAGATTATTGGCAATACCAGGGAGAAAGTCGACCAGGCCAAAGTAATCTCATTCTTGCGTTCTCTTGGAGAGTCCAAGGTGGAGAGGTTTTATAATGACCTCCCGCTTAGCGAAACAAAACTTGTCTCCTCTCTGGAGATAATGGAGAAAGAGACGAAAAGAAGTTATGGATTATACGACTATGGCGACAGGGTTTACGGGTTAAGCAGTTTCCAGGAAAACACGTTCAGGATATCCCGGCGCGATTTCGACAAGCTGGTAAAGAGGCCCGATGATTTTATTGATCGGAAAATATTCAAGGTGCTCCAGGCGGAGATATCAAAACTCTCCATCCATTACGAGGGGGAGAATTATCTGCTTGAAAAAAGCGGAAGCAAGTGGAAGATGAACTCGCCACAGAAGGGCGAAGTATCCATAAGGAGAGTTGGACAGCTGATTTCATCGGTATTAAGCAGTGAATACGTGAAAATGGAAGAAGGAAAAGCAAATACCGGTAGCAGCGGCTCCCCCAGCGTTCCTCTCGCTGTAATCTCCATGACGGATGCGTCCGGCAAAAGCGCGCATGAAATAACAGTCATGGGCTTTACAAGGGATAAGACGATGCTTAAGGCAAGAGTAAAAGGGAGGGATATTTTGTATTACCTCCCGGAAAGTTTCCTCAAGAATATTTCAATGGATAAGCTTGAAGGATTGATCATATGAGCGAAGCGAAAGAAGAGCTGATAATAAAAGATAGACGGCACTGGGTTCTTGAGGAAGCGAACGAAAAGAGCCGGAATGATTCAGTCGTCGAGGCCGATATTGAACGTCTCCCTACATATGTGCAACAGCTACAACTTCAGGCCGAGGAGCACGACAAAAAACTCAAGGAGTATATTGCCGCGTACAAAGAGAAAATGGTCGAGAACGATCAGTTCAGGGCAAGGCTTGAGAAAGATGTCAATAGAAGGGTTGAGCAGGGGATAGGGAGCCTGATGAAACAGATAGTGCCGGTGCTGGACAATCTTGATCTTGCCGTTGCCTCTGCGGATGGCGCGAAAGACGCGGAAAAGATGAGGGAGGGGCTAGTACTTATCAGGAATTCCATGGTAAATATTCTTAAGAATTCAGGTGTTATGGAAGTAGAGTGCATGGGAAAAACGTTTAATCCCGCCGTCGCGGAAGCTGTAGCCAGCGTTGCCGTTGAGAATGAGGATGAAGACAATATTGTAATCGAAGTGCTGCAATCTGGTTATATGCTGAACGAACTGCTGATCAGGCCTGCGCGCGTGAAAGTAGGAAAGTACGAAAAGCGATGATTAAAAGGGATTATTATGAAGTTCTTGGGGTAGAGAGAAACTCGGATAAATCGGAGATCAAAAAGGCCTACAGGAAGGCCGCGATGAAATATCACCCCGATAAAAATCCCGGCGACAAGGAAGCTGAAGAGAAATTCAAGGAATCATCGGAGGCATATGAAGTTCTTCATGACGATGAAAAACGGAGGCTCTACGACCAGTTCGGCCATGACGGTTTAAAAAGGACGGGATTCAGCGGATTTCGCGGCGCGGAAGATATCTTTTCCGCCTTTGGCGACATTTTCGGCGACATTTTCGGCGGAGGCTTCTCCGGCGGATTCGGAAGAAGAAAACAGCAGGGGCAGGGGGGAGACCTTCGATACGATCTGGAGATATCCCTTGAGGATGCGGCCCGCGGGATGGACAAGGAGATAACTGTTGTCAAGAATATCCTCTGTCCCGTTTGCGAAGGGTCCTGTTCCGCAGAAGGGTACGGGCCTACAACATGCTCGACGTGCAACGGGCAGGGGCAGGTTGCACGGAGGCAGGGATTTTTCTCGTTTGCCGTAACATGCCCGAAATGCAACGGACAGGGGCAGGTGATTAAAAATCCGTGTAAAAAGTGCGGCGGCACCGGCGTTGAAATGAAAGAGAGAAAACTTCGGGTAAAGGTTCCGGCAGGGATCGAAAGCGGGCAAAACCTCCGACTCACAGGCGAAGGGGAACCGGGCAAATACGGCGCGCGTAACGGCGATCTCTTTGCCGTAGTCCATATACGCCAGCATGACAACTTCGAGCGTCACGGCGACGATCTCGTATGCCAGTTGCCGATCTCGTTTGCGCAGGCGGCTCTTGGCGCGGACATGGAAATAAAAACGCTTCTTGATGAAGCTACTATAAAGATCCCGCCGGGCACGCAGTCTCAGTCATTGTTGAGGGTAAAGGGCGAGGGGATGCCGATGCTCCAAAGAAAAGGGAGAGGCGATCTTATCGTTCAGGTGATAGTTAAAACACCCGAAAACCTCACGGGCGAACAGGAAGAGATATTAAGAAAGTTTGCGGAAATATCGGGCGATAGCGTGAAAGGGAAGAACAAGGGGGTCTTCGAAAAACTTTTCCGTTAAGCTCCCATCAGAGCCGTGGCGAAGAGGCCACAGTTATATCAGAATTTCAACTGCCAGAAGAATGAGCGCTATTCCCAGAAACCACTGAAACCTGTCAACGTATGTTGTAAATTTCGTAGAAGAGATATCGCTTTTCTCAAGGGCGCGGATAGATTCTATTATCGGATTGATGTTGAATACGCCGCCGGATGACGATATGAAAAGCGCATCGGTGATGTTGGCCACTTCATTCAGGGCGTCGCTGTTTTGCCGCGTAAAGACAGTGTTCCCGGAACTGTCCTTTTTATATCCAGCTAGATCGCCGTTATTATCCTTTATCGGTATAGGCGCTCCTGTTTCGCTTCCAAGCCCGACCGTATAGATCCTTATTTTCTTTTTTGCCGCTTCCCTCGCCGTTTCAGCGGGATTCCCTTCATTGTCTTCCCCGTCCGTAATAAGCACGATCACCTTTGATTTGGATTGGCTCTGCTCAAGGAGTGTTATCCCTTTTTTCATAGCTCCTGAAATATCGGTTCCGGAAAGAGGGGCGGAGCTGAAGCTGATGGAGTTGAGAAACATTTTAAATGTGGAAATGTCGAGCGTGAGCGGACATTCCACGCCGCTGGAGCCCGCAAACACAAGAAGGCCCACCCTGTTTCCGGCGAAGGTATCGGCAAGCCGCTCGATCTCTTTTTTGGCCTTGGCAAGGCGGCTTGGAGCAACATCCTCCGCGGCCATGCTCAGCGAGATATCGAGCATCACGAGGATATCTATCCCGACACGCTTCACTTCCTTTGGCTCAACACCGAACTGGGGCCGCGCAAGAGCGACAATAAGAACTGTAAGCGATGTCATGAGCAGGGCAAATTTCAAGAACCTTTTCCACCTGTCGGCGCCGGAGAGGAGCTTTGGGAGGAGTGAAGAGTCGGCGAATTTCTCAAGACGCTTTGCGAACTCCTTGTTGAAAAGCCAGAATAGAAGAACGAGCAAAGGCACAATTGCCAAAAGATATAGCCATTCATGACTGCCGAATTTTATCATTCGTGAAGACTCCTCAGGAACCTGTTACGCAAGATCCATTCGAAAAGAAGAGGGAAGAGCGCAAGCCCGGCGAGCCAAGTGAACTGTTCCGTATATTCATAATAGATATTGCTTTTCACTTCGGATTTTTCCAGGTGGTCGATCTCGTCATATATCCCTGTAAGTTCCTTTTCGTTGCGAGCGGCATAATACCTGGCCCCTGTTTTAGACGCTATTTCGCGTAACAGCGCTTCGTCTATTTCACTTTTTACCGAAACTTTCCTTTTTCCGTATCGCGGATCGTCGATGGTTTGCTGAAAGATCCCTTCTCTGCCAACCCCGATCGTGTAGACTTTTATCTTCTCGGCAATCGCAAGCTCGGTCGCCGACCGCGGATCTATAAGCCCCCGGTTGTTCACGCCGTCCGTCAGGAGGATTATGATTTTGCTTGTCGCCTTTGAATCCCTCAGGCGGTTGATGCCGTTGGCGATCGCCATTCCGATCGCAGTGCCGTCCTCCAGAAGTCCGCTGTGAACCGGCGCGATGAAGGATCTGAGGACGTCGTAATCGAGGGTAAGCGGACATCTGGTGAAGCTGGTGCCGGCAAAGAGTATAAGCCCTATTCTGTCATTCACCCGGTTGCCGATGAATCTCGAAATTGCGTTTTTTGCGGCTTCCAGCCGAGAGGGCTGCATATCCATTATGTCCATGCTGGTCGACGTATCAAGGGCAAGATAGATATCGATACCCTCGCGGGTAATTTCCCGGTACCCCTGCCCGGTCTGCGGGCGCGCTATGGCGAAGATAAGGAGCAGTATCGCAAAGATTCTCAGCGTAAAAGGGAGAGGGCGCAGGCGCGTAATCCCGGATGGAGCTATCGCTTTTATCCTCCCGATGGAGGAGTACCGAATCCCGCTCTTCTTTGCTCTGAATCTCCTCCGGTACAGGATCGCCAGAAACGGGACCAATGCCAATAAAAGCAGGAAGTAAGGGTGTGCAAATCTCATAAATTATAAATCCATTTCCGATTAATTGGCTATTCTAAAGCTCTTTTGCTATAATAAGAACACAAGATGTTCAGCAGAGCGCTTTTTTTTGGCGCCTAATAACCGTTGACAAGCGGTTTTTTAATCTGCTACCTTGTCGCTGTATCTGGGGACGGGCTATTTCCAGCAGATGGAAAATGTTCCGCAATATTTTCGCAGTTAATCTACGGATCAAAAATAATGAATAATTCTAATTCAGGAAACAGAAGCCAGCGCCCAGGCGGCCCTCCGCACGGCAAACCGAGAGGCTCACAGGGGCCGCAGGGAAGAAGCAGACCCGTATCTTCAAACTATCAGGTAGATCTTTTTCATCACCAGATAGGCGCCAAGGCGGGACAGCAGCCGAGCGGCCACACGAGACCCTCTTCGGGCGGTGGTCCTCGATATGGACAGTCCAAGGGGATTAATGCGCGCCCCGCACAAGGGAGGCATCAGGCACCAAGACCTAAGGGTCCGGTTGGTCCATCGAAATCACAGAGAAAAGGGTACACGGTACACAATTTCGAATTGAAGGACGAACTCTACAAGAACTTCGAGGAAAAGCTGAAGGAGACTTCCAAAACTCCGAAGGAAGTCATTAACCAGCTGATAAGCTTTTTCAACATGGGTAAAATCAAGATTTAGCATCTTGGTGCAAAAAACACTCCAACCGGCACTTCTCAACTTGCATTTACGCTGATCTATGGATGAGCGTCTTCACGTCTATCCCACACGCTTAAAGGTCGAGGAGGTCGAGGCCGAAAGGTATCGCTCAGCCGGGGCTGTTTTCAGCAAACACCTGATAAGCATTTTCGAATTGGAAGGTCGGCTCGCCCGCGACCTCGTGCCATATAATCCGATAAGCGAAGTCGAGAGATGGCTTCTCATCAATCAGTCGATAATTTCCGAAAAATCGCTCGGAAGGGATAGAGCGATGGCCCCCCTCATATCAAGTGACGGATTCGTAAGATCCGTTGGGGAATTGATCCAGCAGATAAAACTCGGTCTTGTCGATTCAGCCGATCTTGAAAAAATAAACGGGTTTGCCCCCGGCAAGGAGGGGTGGATAAAAAAGGTATTTGCCGCCTATCAAAAATTGCTTCGAACCGAGGGGCTTTACGATTCCGCGGATATCAGCATGGAGCTTGTCAAAAAACTCCATGACGGAGTGGCTCCTCCTGCATGGTTGAGGAGTTTCAGCGGAATTGATTTTTTCGATATCTATCACTACACACCTTTCCGTTTCGAAATGATTACCCGGCTTGCTGAAGTGGTAAATATAGTTGTTCATTTCCCGTTGCCGGATGAGAGGCGGAAGGCGTTTGATTTTGTGGAACGGGACATTCAGAAATTCCAGAGCCTGGCCGGTATGGAAGGGAAGCTTGAGCTTGCGTTTGATTCTCTCCCAGGAGACGATCCCGGGAATAAGAAAAAAACCGCGCTTGATATCCTTGCAGGGCAGATATTCTCAGAAGAGGCGGGGGATGCCGAAGAGGAAATATCCGATAGCGTAGAGGTGGTAAAAAATTCCGGCAGATACCGGGAGATAGAGGAAGTCGCCTCAAGGATAATGGATCTCAAGGAGAGCCGGAGGAGTTGGTCTGATTTCTGTCTTGTATTCCGCCAGACAGGGAGCTACGCGAATATAGTGGAAGATGTTTTCCGCCGCGCCGGGATACCTGTCTATATAAGACGCGGATTGCCCGTAAAGAACAATCTTCTTGTAAAGACGATTCTTGGAATTTTCAGGATAATCGAAACCGGGTATGACCGGGATGAAATAGTAAAACTTATGACTTCCGATTACTTCGATATCGGCCTCTCCCGTGAATTTGCGAGATATCTTGAAAAAATATTCATGGATGCCGGAATCATCAGCGGTCCTCCCTCCTTGCTGGAAAAGAAATGCGCCGCTTATTTGAAACGGGGCATTGAAATGGATGGTGTGCCGGTAGCGGCAGAAACAGTCGACGATATTTCCGCGGGACTAAAAAAGGTATTTTCCATACTGAAGGAAGTTGAAAAACTCTCCCGCGCATCGAAAGCGGGGGAGACCATAGCGATATTCAGGAAGCTGCTAAAAATATTTTCTCCCAGGGCGATCCAGTTCGGCTTCCCGTTCTTCACAAGAGACCTCTTCTGCAAGGGGAGGTTCTATGAAGTAGTGGAGGAAGCTGAAAATGCGGTCAAGGAGCATAAGCTGGGGGAGTCCCGCTTCGGATGGGGGGATCTAAGGAGGTTGCTTTTCAACTCGCTTGGAAACGCGGAGCTTCCCGAATGGTCTGAGAAGAATCATGTCTACGCGCTCAATATCCATGAGCTGGCAGGGAGGAGGTTCCCTTACATTTTTGTTTGCGGTCTGCACGACGGGGAGTTCCCGCTTAAATCGGAGCATGGGGCTGTGCTTTCAGAATCTGAAAAAAAGCTTTTCAATGAAAAACACTCTGAAACCGTCCTCGCCCGAATGGCCGAGAGGAAAATGGGGAGGCAGGTTTTCAGCAGGCTCGGAGAGACGTGGGACGAAGAATCTTTCCTCTTCTTTCTTGCCGTACGTTCCGCGAGGGAGAAAATATATTTTTCATACTCCACGCACGACCTGAACGGAAAGGAACTCGGCAAGTCGACCTTTCTTTACGATATAAAAACGGTCTTACCTGCGCTTGCCGAAACAGCGACGAGGTCTGTCGCGCTTGAGAAGGGATATTTCGAGCAGATAGACCACCCGGCGCGTGAGGCAAAGCTGTTGCGCGACATTTTCAATACGCCAGAGGAAAACGCCGGAGCGTTGGCTGATTACTACAGAAGCGTGGTTGGCCATCCGGTCACGGGAAAGAGTTTCATAAACTCGTGCGAAAGGAGCATGATAGAAAGGGAGCGGGACAAATTTTATTCGTCTGCCGAGCCTGACGTCCGGGCAAACGCGTCAAGCGTATATACCGGCAAGGTTGGGGAGATGCCATTGCTCTCGGGATACGTTGAGAAGGAAGCGCGGAAAGGATTTTCCGCAACCGCGATCGAGAGGTTTGCAAATTGCGCGTTTCGCTATTTCATGGACAGGCCGCTCCAGGTAAAGCCGCAGGAGCTGCCAAGGGCCGATATTGAAAGGACCGTGAAGGGGAGCATCGCGCATGAGATCCTAGAGATATATTATGCGCCAAAGGGGAAATTCAAGGTTCGCTCATCTCTTGAGCCTCGAAATGCGAGGGAGAAAAGGTTGAACACCGTTGCCGAAAAGGTATTTGCAAAGTGGGAGAAGTCCGAACTGAAAGGGGAGCCTGCCATCTGGGAGATAACCAAGGAGCAGATAAGGAGGGCGCTCTCGCTTTATCTCCGCTCCGAAGAGACAGCGTTCGAAAAGGAGCCCTTCACTGTGGTGGCTACCGAATTGAAGTTCGGCCCGGATGAACCCTTCTCCGTATCATTAAAACTGCCGGGCGGGGAGATGTCTTTCAACGGCCTTATCGACAGGATTGATCTTCTGGACGCGAAAGGGATGCTGAGGGTAGTTGATTACAAATATTCGAGCAACACATCGAAGTTCTCAAAATTGGTGAAGAGTGAAAAATATGGCGAAGAGAGTTTTCAGGTTCCTGTATATCTTCTCGCCGCGCTGAATTTGGCAGAAAGAAAGGAAGAGTTCTCCGAAATCAAAACGGCGGTGGCAAGCTACATCACCTTGAAGAAGGAGCCGAAGGAATCGGCTGTATCGCCAACGGCCTCGCTGTCGTCGGGTGACGGCGATTTCTCCTTCGATAACGCGGAATTCCTCTCGAGGTTTGAGAATATCAGAACGAAGATGAATTCGGGCGATTTTTCCGTTACGCCGAAGGATTGTGTTTTTTGCAAATACCGAAGGGCATGCAGGTACAGAGAGGTTATGAGCGTTGAACTTGGAGAGTAGCAGGGCAGAGGAGATAGTAGGGTTCGAAGGGGACACCTGCGTTCGCGCCTCGGCGGGGACGGGGAAGACCTTTATTCTCGTCGAGAAATTCATGCACATCCTGAAAGAGAAAACCGACGACAGTTATACGAAGATAGAAAATATCCTCGCGATAACCTTTACCGACAAAGCAGCGGAGGATATGCGGAAGAGGATAGGGGACAAAATATATGAAGAGGTGCGCGAGCTTGAAAAGCGGGAGAGAACAAAGGAAGAGGAAAAACTGCTAAGGCATCTTCGCACGGCAAGGAGGCTGTTGACGAAGGCGTACATCTCAACGATTCACTCCTTCTGCGCGAGGATATTAAGGGAGAATCCGCTGGAGGCAGGGATAGACCCGCAGTTTGAGATACTTGACGCGCAGAGGACTGGCGCGTTGCAGTCCAGATCGCTTGAACGTTTCCTTCTGGATAAACTGAGGAGAGGCGACAAGCCGGTTGCCGAACTTGCATACAGGTTCGGATTCGATTCGGATTTCGCGTTTGAGAGTTCGCTTTTCAGCCTCGTATTGAGCCTCCTCCCTTTGATGAGAGCGGCGGGAGTAGATATTTTCTCCGAAAGGGCCTTGCTGTCCGAGTATTCGGAAAAGCTGGATGATGCTGAGAAAATGCTTTCAGAACAAAAGAAGCAGTGTGCGTCCATTCTAAACGGGATGTCGGCTGAAATTTCAACCGAGAAACAGAAGGTGATAATGGAAATGCTTGTGAGTGGGATTTCCGCTCTTTCACCCTCAAGCGATATTGGGAATGAGGACACGCGGAAAAGCGTAAGCGGTATGAAATCTGCCATCAACCTGAATACCTTTAAAGGTAAAAAAGATGGCAATCTAAAGGCGCTGGCAACCGAGCTAAAAGAGACGCTGGAATTATATGAAATGACGGTTGTCTCTTCTCTCGCGCGTGAATCAGCCAGGCAGATAGCCGAGCTTGTCGGAGAGTTTTATCAGTACATGGAATCGTCCGTGAAGAACAGGGGCTTGCTTGATTTTGACGACTTGCAGGAGATGACCCTCTGGCTTTTCAGGCGAAATGAAAGGATACTCGCGTATTACAGAAAAATGTTCCGCAATGTGCTGGTAGACGAGTTTCAGGATGTGAACGGTCTGCAGAAAATGATAGTGGAACAACTTGCCCCTCCCGGCGAAGGGAAACTTTTCGTGGTGGGGGACGTAAAGCAGGCGATATACGGATTTCGCGGGGGAGACCTTGAGGTGTTCGACGAAACCGAAAGAGCGATTGTAGAGAATGGCGGCGGGCTTTTCCGCCTGAATGTAAACAGGCGTTCAAATCCCGGTCTTGTGAAATTCGTGAACAGCTACTTCGGAAGATATGAGAAGAGCGTTTTCGACGCTGGTGATGAATGCGTATCTATGATGGATGAAACCGAAGTTTCGCCGGTGGAGTACTATACCTTCTCTGATGAAGAGAGCGCCGACAAGAGGCGGTTCAGCGAAGCAAATTTTATCGCGTCGCGAATAAACCGGCTGGTAGGTGAAAACAAGGCAAAGTTTTCCGACATGGCGATCCTTCTGCGAAAGTTTACCCCCCTCCCTATATACGAGGCCGCGCTTTCCCGGAATGGAGTGAGATACGCGGTACACAGGGGAACAGGATTCTACAAGAGCCAGGAGGTGGCGGATCTTATTTCGATTCTCTCCTTCATTGATAATCCCGGCGACATAGTATCCTGGGTCGGCGCGGTGCGCTCCCCATACTGCGGATGTTCGGACAGGACCCTTTTCACGCTGAGGAGGGATGGTGAAGGAAAAACGGTCGAGCCGTACCGCCTCTTTTCAAGGGATGCCTATCTCCCCCCGCTTGATGAAGGGGAGGGGGAGAAATTCTCCGCCTTTGCGGAATGGGTCACTTTATTGATAAATCTGAAGGACAGGATGGCGGTATCGGAAATAATCGAAACTGTTCTGGAAAAGAGCAGGATAACCGGCCTTCTTGGAGCGCAGAACGACGGTCTGCAAAAAGTTGCCAACGTGCTGAAGCTTATCGAAACCGCGAGGATGATGGAGCAGGAGCCGGGATTTACGCTGAAAAATTTCGTAAGGCACATCACGCGACTCTATGAACAGGAGGAGAGGGAATCCGAGGCAGTTGTCGTATCGGAAGAGGAGAATGCTGTAAAGATAATGACCGTGCATCAGAGCAAAGGGCTGGAATTCGGCATTGTATTCCTGCCGGACATTGGATCAAGCGGGAAGCGCGGAGGAGGATCGGCGATATTCCATAAGCGTAAAGGCTTGGCGGTAAAATATGTCGAGAAGGAAACCTTGTCATCCCATTCAGGGATCGTCTTTGAATCCACTAAGGAAGAGATAGAAGAAAAAGAGAAGAGCGACGCGAAGAGGCTTTTCTACGTCGGCTGTACCAGGGCGAAGGATATGCTGGTGCTTAGCGGATGCCCGGACCCGAAAAAGAAGAGGAGTGAAGCTTTGTCGGGCCTGGATGAATTGATGGAGCGCGAACCCTCCCTGTTCAATATCGTTTCCATACCCGTTGCAACTATGGAGGAGATAAGGGAACAGCGAACCCCATATGATGTATTGTCCGCCGGAGAAGAGCCGAAGAATACTGAATTGGGCAAAGGGGGCGAAGGGGTTGCGCCAATGGAACCCGCAGATGAAAGGAAAGAGGTCTTTGTCGATACAAGGAGCCTCGCCTCGTTCGCGAAATGTAAAAGGGAGTACATGCTTGGGAGATTGTACAGCGTGCCGGCAGAGAGGAGTTATCATGGCGGGCGCGGAGGGCGCAAGGGTGTTTACGAAGCGATGGAGATCGGCAACGCGATACACGCGATTCTTGAAAAGCTCGATCTTGAGGTCCCGCAAGATGAAATGAGGACAGAAATTATCAAAATGGCGAAAAGGGAATTGCCTCTAGCATCAGAGGCGGAACTCCTGAAAGTTTCGCAAAAGCTGGAACGACTTTTTAAAACTCCGCTCTTTGAAAAAATTCGAAGCGGTGAAATGGAAGAAAAAGGGAGAGAGGTGCCGTTTACTGCAAGATTCGGCAGGGATGGAGATGCATTTTTCCTCAAAGGGCAGGTCGATCTCCTGCTAAGGAGGGGCGAAACGGGGGTGATGATCGTCGATTACAAATACGCTGTGAGGGGCGAAAGCGAGACGACTTATCGCTTTCAGGTGGAGGCGTACGCGGTTGCCGCGGAGCGCGTTCTCGGTGTCGAGGAGATCGTGTGCGCGATAGTCTATCTTGGCGGCGAAGAGCCGGAGTGTGTGGAATGGAAAATGGATACAGTGAAACTTCAAAAAGCTGAGGAGGCGATAACCGGTTCCATGAAAATGATTTCGGAGATGGAGAGGAGCCTTAGGGGAACTGAAGGGATACCCGACGCCGACTTTTCAAATATCCTTGGCGAGAGCGGAGCGGAAATAAAGTGTCCCGACGGAAACTGCGGCTATCATGCTGTCTGCTTCAGCGGTGAATAGGGAAGAGCGTGTTTCATTCCTGCCGCGCAATGCGATAGGGTTAAGCTACTGGATATTGTGATGCTTTCCTTCGTGTTCGATGATGGAGATGCTCTTTGGGCTTTTCAGAAGCTCAATTGATCTCTTGCAGATCCCTTCGGGATGGAGGGCGTATTTTTTTCTGGCGCTTTCCTGCGTGGAGTGAGGAACAAAAAGATCGGGAATCCCGATAGAGGCGCCGGCGATCGAGCCGAGCCCTTTGGCGCGCAGCTCTTCAAAAACGCCGGATCCAAACCCGCCGATGAGTGAGTTCTCTTCTACCGTTATGATATTGCCGCAGTGCTTGGCCCATTTTGAGATCATCTCCATGTCGAGAGGTTTTGCGAACCTGGCGTTTATTACCGCCGCGGAAATATTTTCCTTTTCAAGAAGCGCGGCAGCTTTTACGGCATTCACGACGGCATTTCCTATGGCGCAGATCACGATATCGTCTCCCTCATGGATCAGCTCGGCCTTTCCAATATCGATTAACCTGTATTCCTGCTCCAGCGGGATCCCTTCCACATTGCCGCGTGGATACCTTATAGAAGCCGGGCCGTTATGGTTAGCGGCGGTGTACATCATGTGGCGAAGCTCGTTTTCATCTTTGGGCGCCATCAAGGTCATGTTCGGTGTTTCGCGAAGAAAGCTGATATCGAAAATGCCCTGATGCGTGGAGCCGTCGTCACCTACGATTCCCGCCCTGTCGATGGCAAAGGTCACGGGCAAATTCATGTTACAGACGTCGTGGATCACCTGGTCAAAAGCGCGCTGAAGGAAAGTCGAGTATATGGCGACGACCGGTTTGAAACCGTCGGCGGCCAGCGCGGCGGCAAACGTGACCGCGTGCTGTTCGGAAATGCCGACGTCGAAAAACCTGTTGGGGAATTTTTCGGAAAATTCCACAAGGCCGGTTCCGTCTCGCATCGCGGCGGTGATGGCAACTATTTTTTCATCATGCTCGGCAAGATCCACAATAGTTTTTCCGAAAATTGAAGTGTATGTAGGCCTGCTTTTGGATTTTTTCTTTCCTGTGGCGATATCGAACGGCGAGGTTCCGTGGAACGGTCCGGGGTCGGCCTGCGCGGGTGCATAGCCAAGCCCCTTCCTGGTAATGACATGTATGATGCGCGGGCCTGAAAGTTTCCTTATTGCCCTAAAGGAATCTATGAGGGTTTCAAGATTGTGCCCCTCTATGGGGCCGAAATACTTGAAGCCGAAATCTTCAAATATCCTTCCGGGAACAATAATACCTTTTACTGCCTCCTCCACTCTGTGCGCGAAGGTGGCCACCTGTTTACCGATACCGGGTATGAGAGAGAGTATGTGATCCACCTCTTTTTTCATTTTGTTGTATGTCTCGCCGCTTATGATCTTGTTCAGATGTGCAGAAAGGGCGCCGACATTCTCGGAGATAGACATCTCATTGTCGTTGAGTATCACCATCAGGTTCTTTCCAAGCGCGCCTGCGTTGTTAAGCCCTTCAAAGGATAGTCCCGATGTCATCGAACCATCCCCTATGACGGCGAGTACGTCATGCTTTTCCCCTCTCATGTCGCGCGCCGCGGCGAACCCGAGAGCGGCGGAGATGGATGTCCCCGCGTGACCGGTATCGAAGTGGTCGGACGGGCTCTCTTCCCTTCTTGGAAACCCGGAGAGACCACCTTCTTTTCGAAGTGTGTCGAACCTGTCGAGGCGCCCTGTCAGCAGTTTATGGCTGTAGCACTGGTGCCCCACGTCCCAAATGAGCTTGTCTTTTGTAAAGTCGAAAACGGCATGCAAGGCGACAGTAAGCTCCACAACGCCGAGGTTTGGCGAAAGGTGTCCCCCGTTTTCCGAGACGGTTTGAATGATCTTTTCACGAAGTTCCTGCGAGAGCTCTTTCAGTTCGCTCAGGGATAGACCCGCAATGTCGTCGTGTGTTTTGATATTAGGGAGGTGTTTCATCAGTGCGTCCTGCTCCCGATGAAGAGCGCAAGCTCTTCAAGCGGTTTTATGTTCCCCTTGAGATCCTTTAGAGCCGCTATCGCGTTAATGATCTTTTCCGAAGCAAGCTCGCGGGACCTGTCGAGTCCAAGAAGGGAAGGATATGTCATCTTGCTCCTTGCGTCGTCGCTTCCGGCGGATTTTCCGAGTTCTTCCGTATTCCCTGTTACGTCGAGTATATCGTCGACTATCTGGAAGGCGTGGCCGATATTCTCGCCGTACTTCGCGAGCGAAGCCAATTCGCGGTCGTTCGCGTTTCCTATCAGTCCGCCCGCCTTTACCGCGGCAATTATCATCGCCCCGGTTTTACGGGTATGGATGTATTCGAGCGTCTCCATATCACCCTTTTTCCCTTCCGATTCGATGTCTACCTCCTGGCCGCCGACGGTACCCTGCGCGCCGACTGCTTGGCCGACTATCCCTATTATTCTAATCATTATATCCGAAGGGATTCCAGAGCCGTTGGGAGGGGATTCGGACAGTATTTCAAACGCGAGCGTTAGGAGGGCGTCCCCCGCCAGGATAGCAGTGGCCTCGCCGAATTTTATGTGATTTGTTGGGAGCCCCCGCCTGAGATCGTCGTTGTCCATCGCGGGGAGGTCGTCATGGATAAGTGTGTATGTGTGGATCAGCTCTAAGGCAGCCGCTGTCGGCAAGGCGTTCTTCCTGTTTCCGCCGACAGCTTCTGTCCCGGCGACCACCAGGCATGGGCGCAGCCTTTTCCCCCCGGCAAAAACGGAGTAGGACATCGACTCAAAAAGCTTTTTCGGGATGTCTTGACGGACATTGAAAATGCGCTTTAGTTCCGATTCTATCTCTTTTCGGATTTCTTTAAAATGGGAGTTCATCCTGCTCCGATGTGGAGTCCGTTTCCATCTGTTGCGTGGAAAGATTTCCTTTCTGATCCTTTATGAGTTTTTCGATCTTTTTTTCGGCGCCGGAAAGCTGGCTCTGGCAAACCTGCGCCATCTGGATACCTTCCTCGAACATTTTCAGGGATTTCTCAAGTTCCAGTTCTCCCCCCTCAAGCTGAGAAACAATCTCTTCCAGCTTTTGAAGGGCTTTTTCGAATTTTACCGTTTCCCCTGCCATGCGCGTATTATATCCCTTTCGCCGGGAATTGGAAATGTCGTAAAGGGGCAAATAGATGTATTTTCAGCCGCTTTTCAGGGTATGTTCCGTTAATCGGTGACTGCGATCAGTAGCGGATCTCGGTCGGGTCGGAAGGGGCGGCCTTCTGCTGAGGGGTCTTGTCGAGGTCTTCCATGGAGAAGGCCCCGCTCTTGAGGAATCCGCGCACCCTTGTAACAACCGCGATCTTTGCCTGATCGACTTCCGCGACCGTAGCGTCCTTGGCAACGATCTTGTATTCGTCGCGCACTATCCTTCTTGCGTCCTCGTTGAGTGCCGAAAGTATCGCCGTCTGCACGTTCTTGTCGGACTGTACAAGGGATTTGGCGATGGTGCTTCTCTCGAGATCCCTGATGGAATCCTTCAGCACGTTTCTCGGCACCTTCGGAATGTCGGTGAACGTGAAGTAGACCTTCTTTATCAGGTGGTATGTCTCCGGGTCCTCGGACTTGAGATGTTCGAGGAGCGTTGTCTGCGACGACATATCCATGAAGTCCATCATGCTGACCATGATGCCGACGCCATCGGCGGTAATGTTTTCAAGGCTTGGCACATCAATCGCCCGTCTGGCGATCCTCTGCGCAACCGGCTGGAAGGCGTTTATAGGTATGCTCTCGAATTTCGCCAGCTCGTACGCAATTGACGCCTGCTCTTCTATCGGAAGGTTTTTCAAAACCCCGGCCATCCTTTCCGGTGAAAGTTGCGAGAGAATGAGAGCCTTGACCTTTATCTCCTCCTCCTTGACGAGATAGGTTATTTGCGCTTCATCCAGATCGTTTAGGAAGCTGAACGGTTTTACTTTCTGCTTTTTGGCTCCGTGATCTTCCATCAGTATCTTTCTCATGGTGTCGTCGTGGAACCTCTCAAGGTACTGAACGGTTTCTTCCTCGCCGATCTCCTCTTCCTTCATGACGGTTTCTATCTCTATCAGCCTATCTACCGACAGCTCGCTGAAGATGCTCTTGCCGAGGTTGAAGCCGAGCACAGAGAAGAGGATGGCGGCCTTTTTCACGCCCTCACTGCTCTCAAGCTCTTCCTTTATCCTGCTGTTAAGGAGCCTCGGTTTGCCTACACCGAGGCTGACGATCTCCTGCTTGTACTGCTCTTTTTTCATCTGGAGCTTCAGGAGTTTTTTCTCCTCATCGATGAGCCCTCTCCTTTTCTCGGCTTCGCTTAGGGATTCTGATTTCTCCCTGGCTATTCTCTGCGCTTCGGCCATCTTTTCCTTTCTGAGTTTTCGCGCGGCGGACCAATTACGAAAAAAAATTCCGAATATGGTTACAAGCATCAGCAGAAGCATTATGCCAAGGAGCGCTATGGCAAGATTTTCCCATTTCCTGTCGTCCATTGGAACTTTCTCTGCCGGGAAATCTATCTTTATGACTTCAAAGCCGTCCCCTCTGGTGACGTCCATGTCGAGCTTTTTGTAAACGAGGTTCTTAATGAATGATTCCTGCTCGCTCGTAATATTCCTGTCGACCATGAAGGTAACGAATATCTTCCTGATTATTTTTTCAATCTCCTGCTTCGTCTCCCGGACTGGAGGCGACTGAACCGGCATCGGCAAAACAGGCTGCTGTTGCTGAACAATCGTCGCGGCAGGCGGGATGAATGTCTCATCGGTAGTTACCGTCCTTTTCTGTCCCGGCGCTCTTCCTGTATCGTCTTCCATATCTTCATCGCCGAAGTCCGATCCGAGATCCGAAAAGGGGAGGCCCGGAAGTGTTTCGCCAAAATCGTCGCCTGACGCAAAGTCTCCTGAATCCTCCCTTGTCACTCTCCGTTTGATGAACCTGTTTTGCTGGAACTGCTGTTCCGGTGTGAGAACAGGCTGGAACTGGGTGACTGAAGTCTGCGGAGCCAAAGGCTGTTGCTGTATCTGCGATTGTTCCTGCGCAAGCGGCTGGGCTACCGGCTCCGGAGCCTTAGGAGCGATCGTCTCGGTTTTTGAGTCGAATATTTCAGCGTCGACCCTCAGGATGAAACGGGAATGACCAAGGTATGACGATATATCCCGGCTTAATCTCTCCTCGACCCGTTTTTCAAAAACAATTCCGCCGAGTTTGTCTTCTTCGAGTGTGGTTTTTACTTCATCCTGGGCCAGGGTGATTCCGGTCGAGGTGAGAAAGAATACAAGCGCACTGAAGAGGAAGAGCCCCCTTCCGTTCACCCATCTATTTTTCATAATCGTCATATTTTCCATTTTACCATTACCGGTGTATTTTAATTACCACTCTGCGGTTCTGCATTTGATTTTCCGCAATAGCGTTTCCAAGTTCATCCCTGTTTGGAGCCTTGGGCGCGATGTCGGCAAACCCGGAAGCCTGCAGTCTCTTTTTTTCAATACCGAATTCGATAAGCATGCGGAGCACGTTTGTAGCCCTCGCGGTCGAGAGCTCCCAGTTGGAGGGGTATTTCACAGTATTGATAGGAACGTCGTCCGTATGCCCCTCCACCGAGACCTTGTGGTCGTCGTATGAGATCACTTTCAGCGATTTGGCTACCTTGTCGATGATCGGTCTCGCGGTATCCATTATCTCCGCGTCGCCGGACAAAAAGAGGGCGGCGCTGGAGAATTCCAGCTTTATACCCTGTGCGGAGAGGTCGACCATTATTTCCTTTTCCAGGTTTTCCTGTTTAATCATCTTGTCCAGCTCGTTTTTCAGTTCATGGAACGGTTTTGTAACCTTCTTTTTGCTAACCGATTCAATAAGTCCGGCTTTGACCTCTTCATACTTTGAAGCATCTACTACCGATATCGCGGCAAGGAGAATGAAGAAGGCGAGGAGCAGGGTGACCATGTCCGAATAGGTGGTCATCCATGTTCCTTCCTCCGATTCTTCGGATCTCCTTCTTCCGGGAGAGCCGCTCTTGTTGAAAGCCATTACCTGTTCCTTTTAATGTTTTTCATTACCTGCCGCTTTTCTTTCTGCTGAACCGCTTTTTTGGCTCAATGAAAGAGTTGAGTTTGTTTTCAACGAATATGGGGTGCTGTTTTTCCGCCAGTAGGAGTATCCCGTTCATCTGTATTACTCTCACCAGCACCTCGTAATCGGTTCTTCGCCTTATTTTTTCCGCTATCGGCATGAACAGCAGGTTCGACAGGAGGGTTCCGTACAACGTCGTAGTAAGGGCTATCGCAAGTGCGGGCCCTATTGTAGAAGGGTCTTCCCCCATCTGCTGAAGCATGATTATAAGGCCTACGAGGGTACCGATCATCCCAAAGGCAGGCGCGTACGATGCCATAACCTTGAACATGCTGTACTGCCCCTGCTGGGCGTCCACCATCCCTTCTATCATGTTTTCCAGGTTGGCCTTGATCTCATCTCTCTTGTACCCGTTGATAAGGAGCATGAGACCGTCCTTTTCAAATGAATTTTTAAGCTTGAGAGCTTCGTCCTCTATCGCGGAGAGCCCCTTGCTCTTTATGATCTCCGCCCACCGCGCAAACCTCGGAACAAGGTTTGTGTATGTGGTGTCATGCGACATGAATATCTTGTATACCGACAGGAACGAGCGTTTGACGTCCTCGTAGGGGAACGCGATGAATGTCGAGGCAACCGTTCCCCCAAGGACAATCGCGAAGCCCGGCATATTTACAAATACCAGGTACTCTTTCGTACTGCTTACGATAGCGGCGACGAATATCGCGATACCGGCAATAAGTCCGATCAAGGTTGATATTGACATATCAGTACCCCATTTCCTCTAGTTTGCGTCTTACGTCATTCATGGAAGGGTCGTGCTGAAGCGCCGCTTGCCACGATTGAACCGCCAGATCGAGCTTCTTCATCCTGTAAAAGATGGAGCCTTTCAGCGCGTGCGCGTAGGCATAGTCGGGGGCTATCAGCAGGGCCTTGTTCACTTCCTTCAAGGCGAGCGTGTACCGCTTCTTATAGAACTGTCTCTGCGCCTTGTTCAGATGGTTACTTGCCCTGTTGAAAGGGGATTGCGCCTCCGACGGCTCGCCGGGGGAAATCGCTACATCCTCCTCCGGAATGTCCATCTGCACAAATACGTTCTCATCGCCGGGGTCGATGTTCATCACGATGTCGTAACTTCTCCCCTTTCGCCTTATCTGCACGGTTTGGGGCGAGCGCGTGGCAAGAGTATCATCTGCCGCCGCCCCTTGTTCGTTTGCTCCGTTCCTCTGCGGCTCGAGATTTATCGGCAGGTCGCCGGTATCCTCTCCCTTGCGGGCGGCCTCTTCCCTGGCCGCCTGTTTCACCATATCCTTTGTAGAGGAGCAGGCTGTAAGGGGGGAGAATGCAAATAGCAATATGGAGGCGGGGAGGATAACATGGGCCATAACCGCCCTTGCCAAGTTTGACCGCCATACAGTTTTCATCATTTCAATCACCTTGTTCATTTAAAAAACAAATCCGATACCGACTTCATACGTCGTTCCGCCAAAATTGATATGCGATTCGAAATCGCCGATAGGCACCAGTTCGATCCTCTTTTCAGGGATATTCACAAATCCCAGAGAGAAGGAAAAGCGCTCGCTGAATCTAAGGGTCAGGCCGCTCTTATAGATTTCGGTGTGGTGTTTCATGAACAGCGCCTCGCCAAGGGAGACGTAGTAGTTCCATGTGGAGAAATATTCCTTCCGCAGATTTTTTTCATCTACCGGCTCGTATCCCTCACCGGAGAAGAATATCTTGTCGAGCTTTAGGATAAGGTGCCCGTAAAATGCCCCTCCCGCAATGTCGAAGAACTCGGGCCTTACGATATTGGCGAAATAATCGAGCCCAACGCCGTATATGATATGTTTGGAGTTCTTCGATTCTCTCAATACCTTGAGGCTAAGAGTAGCCACCTTGTCGAGATGCTCTGCTGGGAGAGTGGCGGACTTTCTCTCATATTTGTAGCCCCATATGCCGGTCTCCAGAGCAACTTCGTACGGGCGGAGTTCCTTTTCCTCTTCGATCTCCTCAAAGATGTCCTGGAACTTTCTCGCCCATACGACCTCCCCTGTCTTTGCGTCTACGACCTTGAAATTGAGAAACAGCTTGTCGTTTTCAACATATACGTTCCAGAGGAAAAAGCCGTCGACCTTTATGTTCTTTGCAATTTCCGCGAGCCGCTGGTTCGATTCCACGGCCCTCAGGATGGTGAACGTGTTCTCCTTGAGGATGAGCTGGGTCGATTTGCACTCCATGCATTCGAATATCTGGAACCTGCCGGTTTCAAGAAGTTTGCGTGTTAGCCCGTTCTCGATAAGCTCGTATATCTTCGCTGGCAGCATTTTGTTCTGCTTGTCGGCGTTCCGGTAAAGGGCGATCTTGTTCACGCGCGGACTGATAGATAAAAGTTCCTCTTTCGAGAAATTCATCGCCATGATAAGCGTCTGAACACGTTCGTAGAGATTCGGGTTTCGCGTCTGCTCAAAGGCCTCACCTGTGAGGAGGCTTTTTACCGGCTGTCTGTTCCCAGGCTGCGGTGTTGTCCCGGGGAGAGGCGCGGTATCGTCGAATACGGTTTCATCCTGCGGAAGCTCAAGTGGCTCACCATCCGGTGGAAGCTCGTCTTCAGGCGGCAGTTCTATACTCTTCACCGGTTGAAAGTCGGGTGATGCACCCGCCGGAGGCTCCTGCGCGTATGACAGATTGGCCACTAAAAGCGCAAACAATATCGCTGACAACCAGGTATATCTACCCAGATGCAAAACTTTGACGTATTTCATTCATTTATCCCTTCTTGCGTCAAAAAGTATGCAGTAATCATTCCAATATTTGAAAATCCCGGAAAAATAACCACATAGAGAGAGGGGAGCGTTAAAAAATTGACGTAAATTCCCTTTTTTACGTAGGAAACTTGCTCCAGTTTTATCTCCTTAAAAGAAGCGAGGAGGTGGTGACAATCTCTACAAAAGCGAATTTTCCAAAATTGTGAGGCCAACCTACAAAAAATGTAGGATATATTTCTCCCTAAACTGAGCATCTTTCTCCCTTTGGTTTGAATGAAACGTAACATATTATAGCAACAAAAGAGCCTTCTCCGCACCCGGCTTCTGGAAGCCGTTTTCACCCGGTTTGTCGCGATCTTTTCCGAATTTGCCATAGCTGAATAAAGTCTCCCTATAAGCGAGCCCTCGCTGTTCTTTCAAGTCGATGAGCGAAAATTGCTCTCAACAGCTAGTATACTATTACTGGTAAACAGCGCATTCATGGCAATGAAAATTTGCCCGGGATCTGGAGAAACCGAGTAAATAGATCTTTCGTTCTGGAAAATTGAAATTTAACAATTCGAAGAGGGGGGTGGCAAATTGGGATCATCGTCAGTCACGGAAAATTCGTTCCGCGAAACAACGCTTGGCAAGACAGGGAGGGTAGTTGGAAGGATTGCCGTCTCCGGCGGCTACGGTGTGCCGGCTGGCGCGGTCGAGATGGCGTTCGAGCGGGGGTGCAACTATTTCTATCACGGTTCATTCCGCAAAAAAGGGATGAATGAAGCGATTAAAAATCTTTGCGCCGCCGGGAAGAGGGATGAGCTTTTCATAGTCGCCCAGGTCTATACGAGATGGGGCTGGCAGTTCCGCAGAAGTTTTTACAGCTTCCTAAAGAAAACCGGCCTTGATTATGCCGATGCGCTCTTACTCGGCTGGTACAACTCTACCCCCTCCCCGAAGATACTCGACATCTGCGCGGAACTAAGGGAGAAGGGGCTTGTTCGCCATATCGCCATCTCGGGGCACAACAGGCCGGCGTTCCCGGTGTTCGCCGAGAAGGGTGTCGGAGATATATTTCATATACGGTACAACGCCGCCCACAGGGGGGCGGACTCGGACGTATTCCCGATGCTGAAAGGGGATCGTCCCGGCACGGTTGCCTATACGGCCACTTCGTGGGGACAGCTGTTAAAGAAGGGGAAAATGCCCGCCGGAGAAATGGTGCCGCGGGCTTCGGACTGTTACAGGTTCGTATTGTCGAATCCAAATTTCGACCTCTGCATGACAGGCCCCGCCGACACTGCACAGATGGGGGAGGCTCTCGCCGCTCTTGACCGCGGGGCGATGAGCGAGGAGGAGCTTGCCTGGATGCGCCGTGTCGGCGACCATGTGAGTCGTAAGAGTTTCAGATAGGTATAGAGAACCGGCAGAGGAGCGTATGCTCTCGCCCCTCTGCCGGTTGATGGATCAGTTTCTGTCCGGTATCGGCGTCGAATCGGTCGACGGCGGGAGTATCGGGAGGACTATATCGGGCATCTTGCCTGTCAGCGATTTAAGGAACGCCACTATCGCGTCGACGTCGTCCCTTGAGACAGGCTCACCTAGCTGGTAGAGTGCCATATCCTTTACCGCGTCCTCGAGTTTCCAGTGCCGCCCGTCATGGAAGTAGGGGTATGTCAGCTCAATGTTTCGGAGCGAGGGGATCTTGAAAACATTTTTATCCTCTTCCGCCTTGGTCACGCCGAATCGCCCCAGGTCTTCCATGTTTTTCGGTTTTTTTACCACGCCGAATTTCTGGTATCCGTTTCCTCCTACCGCTGGTCCGTTATGGCAACCGGCGCAATTGATGTTCATGAAGATGCGCAGGCCCTCTTTCTCTTTCTCTGTGAGCGCCTTGTTGTCCCCTTTCAGAAAGCTGTCGAATCTTGAAGGGGTGAGGAGTGTCCTTTCGAAGGCGCCGATGGCGTTAGCGATGTTTTCATACCTGAGAGGTTCCTTTTCGTTTGGGAACGCCTTTCCGAATCGATAGACATATTCCGGTATCGAGCCGAGCCTTTTAAGCACGAGTTTTTGAGTTGCCCCCATTTCAACATCGGCTAGTATCGGCCCTTGTGCCTGCGCCTCCACGTCCGCGGCCCGTCCATCCCAGAACTGGGCGATGTGTAGCGAAGCGTTCAGCACCGTTGGAGCGTTCCTTCCGCCGACCATCCATTTATGCCCGGTGGAGAAAGGGTTGTTATCCACGCCGCCTGTTGAGAGATTGTGGCACGACGCGCAGGAAAATACATTCGATTTTGAAAGACGCGTTTCGAAGTAGAGCATCTTGCCAAGTTCCAGCTTCTCCTTGTTGGCCGGGTTTTCGTTTTTAAATACCGGTTTGTCGGGGAGCGGCTCGAAGTATCCGAGAGCCTCATCGCGGAGAGCGGCATCATCCGCGGCATGCGCGGAATGTATTGGCAATCCGATAAGGAAAACGGTGAAGAGCGCGAAAGACAACAATCTGAGAGGTGTTGGCATGGTGTGTGGAAGCGGCATAATCATCTCCTCAATTTCAATTAATAGCGTGTAAAAGGATCAAATCTCTGGTAAATCTGTCTTTTGATTATACCCGATTTTTACCGGTTTCCCCCCACGTGAGCGGTTTTCTGACTGTACCCACGCTCCAAAGAGAGGTGAAAATGGATCATTTGATACGCAAAACAGCAGCGCCGTTTATCCGGCTATGTTTCAGGTCGATAAGCGCTTCGGGCGCTCTTTCGAAAGGGTAAGGTTTTATATCGGTCTTTACGGGGATCTCGGCAGATGCCCTTAACAGCTCGATGCCGTCGCTCCTCGTCGAGGCTGTTACGGAGAGTATCCTCTTTTCGTTGAAGAGATGTTTCTCATAATCCATGCGCGGAACATCGTCGACATATACCCCGGCTAGCGCGAGAGTTCCCCCCTTGTCTAGCTTCTCCATCGCTTTTGGAATGAGCGAGCCGGCGGGGGCGAAAGATATCGCGGCGGAAAGAAGAGCGGGGGATGGATCATCGGCAGAGCCTGCCCAGACGGCTCCAAGTTTCATGGCATGTTCCCTGTGCTCCTTTGAACGGGTGAAAACATAAACGTTCGCGCCGCGGTGTATCGCTATCTGGATAGCAATGTGCGCCGATGCGCCGAAACCGAAAATGCCGAGCGTCTCTCCGCTCTTAATTTCCGAGAGTCTAAGCGCGCGATAGCCTATTATCCCAGCGCAGAGAAGGGGGGCGGCATGTAGGTCGTCAAAGTGGTCAGGAAGGGGGTATACGAAATCTTCCGGCGCGGTGATGTATTCGGCGTAACCGCCGTTGGAGTGGAAGCCGGTGAAGCTGATAGAATCGCACAGGTTCTCAAGGCCACTGCGGCAGTATCCGCACTTCCCGCACGCGGAACGGAGCCATGCGATGCCGACCCTTTCCCCCGGCTTGAATCTTTTTGCGCTTTCACCGTTCCCTGAAACCTTGCCTACTACCTGGTGGCCGGGGATGATCGGGAGCGTCGGGAGAGGAAGCTCCCCCTCCACGGCGTGAAGGTCGGTATGGCAGACTCCGCAGGCGGAGATTTTAATCTGCACCTCCCCCTTTCCAGGCTCCGGTTTTTCGACCTCGCGCAGTGCAAGTTTTTTTTCTTCCGCGGGTGCGGTCTCTTCGATAAGCCACGCCTTCATTTTTCCCATGAATGCTATTTTATCAGGCGGAGGCGCCGAATGGTCAGGAGCATGCGGACGGATTTGGAAATTGAAACACCCCTTCCGCTTTCATTCCAGAAAGGAGTGAGGGAGCAGGGGGCAGAGAGATATTCGCTTCTTATCTATTATCTTTGTCCGGCGGCGCGATTTGGGGGAGCGACGAATTACAAAATTGACGCCAGGTCCCTCTTTAGCGATTTGGCGAATTTCCCTTCGCCGAGCTCTTTTCCTTCAAACTCGGCGCAGTAGCGCACCAGCGACAGGGAGTTCGTGAAAAAGATTTCATCGGCATCGAGAATATCAGATTTTCGAAACGCCCCTTCGCTTACTTCGATCTGCATCCGCCGGGCGAGGTCGATAATCTTTTCTCTCGTTATTCCTGGGAGTATTCCGCATTCAAGCGACGGTGTGCAGAGGGTTTTCCCTTTCGCGAAAAAGATGTTGGAGAATACCCCTTCGGCGAGCTCATCTCTTGTGTTCACGAAGAGTAGTTCATCCATCCCTTGCTCCTTGCCTTTCATCCAGGCGTGGACATTTGAAAACCTCGATGTTGTTTTGTGTTTCACCGCCGGGTCGTCGGCGTTTGACGGCCAGGGGGCGAATTTTGCTTTCAGCGGGTCTGCGGGGGTTTCACTCTCGGAGCCGATTATTGCGAAAGTGCAATCCAGGGGGATATCGCCGAAGCTCCCCTTTTCGGATGTTCCGCGTGAAAGCGTTATCCGAAGAAATCCGTTTTTGATGCCGTTGCTTTCGATAAGCGTATCGATATGTTTTATCATCCTGTTCTTGCCGGGATATCCTATGCGGGCGAAGTGGGCGGAGTTCTCCATCCTTTTCAGATGTTCGGATATCCATACCGGCATGTAGTTTTTCACCTTCACGGTTTCGAAAAGGCCGTCCCCGAGCGAAAAGCTTCTGTCTTTGACGTTCACCGAATGATCGTCCACCAGTCTCAGTTCGCCGTTTACTATCGAGTAGGTTCCAGACATTTTTGCGTGTCGCCTTTCTTTTGAAGTTCAAGGAGCACCTTCGCCTTGTATCCTGTTTCGGCGAATTCCTGTTCAGGGTCGGAATAGGCTGTGATTCCTCCGCCTGTTCTGTATTCGGCCTTGCCGTTGGCGATGGTCAGAGTGCGTATAAGTATCGACGCGGTAATGTTTCCATTGATACCGCAGCAGGTCAAGGCTCCGCAGTAGAAACCTCGCGGGGTAGTTTCGAGTTCCTGAATGATCTCCATCGATTTTATTTTTGGCGCGCCGGTTACGGAGCCTCCGGGGAAGAGCGCTCTGATGATCCGGGGGAAAGATATCTCATTTTTCAATTCCCCTTCCACGGTTGATACAAGGTGGTGAACTGTCGGAAGCGATTCGCAGTTGAAAAGGGAGGAGACCTTTACCGATCCGGGGGAGCAGATCCTTGAAAGGTCGTTTCGCATAAGGTCGACTATCATCACGTTCTCCGCCTTGTCCTTTTCGGAGAGCTTTAGAATATTTTTATTTTGCGCGTCGATGTCTGGATCTTCGGACCGGGGAGATGTCCCCTTTATCGGTTTTGTCGTGATGTGATTTCCTTCCGTCCTGAAAAAAAGTTCTGGGGACATTGAAATGAAGTGGAAATCGCCTCCATTTATATACGCGCCGAAAGATGACGGGTTTATAATTGCCAGATCCCTGAAAAGGGAAAGCGGGGAGCCTTCAAACAAGGCTGTGAGCCTGCGGGAGAGGTTTACCTGGTATGCGTCCCCCTCGGCTATTCTACTTTGTATATCTTTTATCTTGCGGATGTAGTCTGCCTTGCTTTCATCGCATTCAAACGGGGAGATGAAATACTGTTGCTCCTGTTCGGCGGAGTTGTTGTCTTTTGAAACCGGATATTCACCGGTGAACGAGACGTCGTGCGCCTTTGATAAAAGGGAATCAAAAATGCGGACGGTGGCGTACATTCCGCACCAGAGCGGAGCTTCGCCTGCTCTGTTTTTTCGCGCGGGGAGCTTTTCGAAACGGCGATTTAGCTCGTACGGCAGAAGGAAGACAAGGCCGCCGTCGAAGCAGGGGATGGATGATTCCTCTTTCGGCAGATGCCGGTGCAGGATATCGATGACTTCTTCCGGCGATGTTCTGAAAGTAAAGGTCTCGCCGCCATATTTCAGGAGCGTTTCCCCTTTCTCTGCCGATATGGTGAAGAGAGGTTTTACCGCCGCGATGGAGAATCTCCCGTTTCCGGAAACGGAATCGCCGCCAAGGAGCAGGATATCCCCTTCGGCTCCGGTCTCAATAGAGTTGAAGTACTCCATTGGGTCGTTGTAGGGGACTTCGGTCACGATCCGTCTCCCTAAAAGCGGGAAAATATCCGCGACCTTTTTTTCGAAAGCGTCAGTCATTAGAAATATTTGCCCTTTCCTATCAGTGGCTGTGATATTAACATAACGGGTAATAGATTATGTAATGGAGATGATATGGGGAAAATCGCCTGGGGTATAACCGGCGCGGGGCATATGCTGAGGGAGAGCGCCGACGTTATCGGTAGAGCAGGAGAGGCCGATGTATTCGTCTCTCCGGCAGGGATAGAGGTAGTTTCCATCTACAAGGTGCCGCTCCCCTCAAAGCCGCTTTCCGACAGGTCGGCATCCACCGTAGCAGTGAAAGGTTTCTTCACAGGGAAATACGATCTGCTGGTAATTTCGCCTGCTACGTCCAATTCGGTCGCCAAGTTTGTCTGCGGGATATCCGATTCTCTTATCACGAACCTCTTCGCGCAGGCCGGGAAGGCGAGAGTACCGATAGTAGTGTTCCCCACCGATCTGGAAGAGGTCGTTGAATCGACCGGCGCGACGAAGCCGGTCAAGGTATTTCCGCGTCCGGTGGATCTTGAGAACACGGCGAGATTGAAAAGTTTTCCCGGCGTTACCGTAGTAGAGAATATAGCGGAGCTGGAAGGGGCGATAAAACGGGCAAGGGGGCTGACATAGTAATCTCCCTGATGGATTACCGTCATAAACTCCTGGCGGATACGCTGGCAGGGCTTGAGAAGAGCGGTGTTCCTCTCGTCGCGGTTGATGGTAGCGGGTTCAAGGCGGCAGGATTTGCCGACGACCCCGCGATCTATTATTTTGTTCCGAAAATTGCCCGCCTTTTTGGAGTTTCAATAGAAGCCGGCATCGACACGTTTTTTATCGGGATACTCTCCATCTCTCTTTTTGTAGCGGTTGTGTCTGCCGTCAAGTTGTGTAAAACGAAGCAGGGGAGGGTATGGGCTGTTTTGAATCTCTTGCTGACAGGATTCATCTCATTCAGGGTCGGCGATCTTTACAGCATCGCCCCGGCGGTTGTTATGTTCACGGTGCTTCCGTTCCTCCTCCTGTATGGAAAGGGGGAGGCGAAAAGGGATTTTATCCTTCTCGCGATAGCCGGTCTTGCATGCGGTCTTGCCAACGAAACAAGGGCGCACGCCGGGAGCGGAGCGCTCATCTTTCTGGTGTTTTACCTTTTCTTTTCCAGGGGAGTTTCCCGCAGTGGCGCAGCTCTTAATACAGCCATTCTTCTGGTCTCGTTTGTTATTCCATCTCTATTCTTTGGTCATCTTGCGGGGGAGAGGGACAGGTATCTTCTGGAAAACCGCCCCGGATACACAAGCGAGGAGACCGGGAACACGATATGGCATTCGGTTTATATAGGCCTTGGCTATCTGAAAAATCCTTTTGTCGCGGAGTACAGGGACGACGTTGGATTCAGCAGGGCGAACGAGATAAAGCCTGGGGTTGCCCCTTTTACGTCCGGATATGAAAAGATACTGAAAGGAGAGGTAATAAGGATTTTGTCTGAACACCCCTATTTCGCTTTTCAGAATATTTCGGCGAAGGGCGGCGTGTTGCTGATGTTCTTTCTTCTATTCGCGAATGTCGGGATAGCCGCCGCGTGGTTTTACGGAGCGAGGGGGGATGCGGCACTCCCTTTGGCGGCAGCGATAGTTTTCTCGGCGCTTCCCGGCATATTGGTAGTTCCGTACCATGAATATCTCCTCGGCTTTTTCGCCTTTTCGGCGCTCTTTAATCTTCTGCATGCCGACAACGCGCTATCAAAAGGGGGAGTTGCGGATATGCTGAAGTTTGTTGGAAGGTATAAAAGCTGATATGCGGTTTGTTAAGCCGCCTGGTATATAAAAAGCCGGGGGAGAAAGAGTTCCCGCCCCGGCATAGACTGTTCGATTATTTCTTTTCGGCGTCTTCGAATTCGGCGTCGACGACGTTATCCTTGTTGCCTCCAGCGGCTCCGCCAGAAGCGGAGTCCCCATCGGTTGGCGCTCCCGCGGCGGCGGTCTTGTAGATCTCTTCCGCCATCTTGTGCGCCTTCTCCTTGAGGCTCTCCATTACCGATTTCATCTTCTCGATGTCGTCCGACTCCATCGCGGATTTCAGTTCGGCAATGCCGTCCTCCACCGGCTTCTTAACCGCATCCGGCAGTTTGTCGCCGTTTTCCTTGAGGGTCTTTTCGGTCTGGAAAATTAGCGAATCGGCCGTGTTGCGCACGTCGACCTTTTCCCGTTTTTTCTTGTCCTCCTCCGCGTGGGATTCGGCGTCCTTAACCATCTGGCTCACTTCGTCATCGGAAAGGCCGGTGCTCGATGTGATGGTGATCTTCTGCTCCTTGCCTGTACCCTTATCCTTGGCGGAGACATGGGCTATTCCGTTAGCGTCGATATCGAAAGTCACTTCGATCTGCGGAATTCCGCGAGGCGCCGCCGGTATCCCTTCCAGGTGGAACCTTCCAAGCGTCCTGTTATCGGAGGCCATTTCGCGTTCACCCTGGAGAACATGTATCTCCACAGATGTCTGGCTGTCTGCCGCGGTTGAAAATACCTCGCTTTTCCTGGTCGGGATAGTCGAGTTTCTCTCTATCAGTTTCGTCATGACGCCGCCGAGGGTTTCGATGCCGAGCGATAGCGGGGTAACGTCCAAAAGAAGGATGTCCTTCACGTCTCCCGCGAGTACGCCCGCCTGAACAGCCGCGCCGAGGGCAACGACTTCATCCGGGTTCACACCTTTGTGTGGCTCCTTGCCGAAGTATTCCTTCACGAGGTTGGAGATTTTCGGAACTCTTGTGGAACCACCCACAAGAACGGCTTCCTTGATGTCGCTGGGTGAAAGGGATGCGTCAGCCAGGGCCTTTTTGAGCGGCCCGAGTGTTCTGGTTATCAGGCTGTCTACCATCCTCTCGAACTGCGCCCTTGAAAGTTTCATGTTCATATGCTTCGGGCCCGACTGGTCAGCAGTGATAAAAGGGAGATTGATGTCGGTTTCGGTCACGGTGGAGAGTTCCATCTTCGCCTTTTCAGCCGCCTCGCGCAGTCTCTGCAGGGCCATGGCATCCTTGGAGAGGTCGATACCCTGGTCCTTTTTAAACTCCGCTATCAGCCAGTCGATGATCTTCTGATCCAGGTTGTCACCCCCCAGGTGGGTGTCGCCATTGGTCGATTTAACCTCGACGACGTTATCTCCTACCTCAAGGACGGAGATATCGAACGTACCACCGCCGAAGTCGTATACGGCGATCATTTCATCAGATTTTTTATCAAGGCCGTAGGCGAGCGCCGCGGCTGTCGGTTCGTTGATTATTCTTTTTACTTCGAGACCAGCTATCTTTCCCGCGTCTTTGGTCGCCTGTCTCTGCGCGTCGTTGAAGTAGGCCGGCACGGTGATAACCGCTTCGGTTACTTTTTCGCCGAGGTACGCTTCCGCCGACTGTTTCAGCTTGCGAAGGATCATTGCCGATATCTCCTCCGGCGTATGTTCCTTCTTGCCGACTTTTATGACAACCCCAGTTCCGCCCGAAGCTTCCTTCACTTCATAAGGAACCATTTTCGCCTCTTCGGTTACTTCGCTGTAATGGCGACCCATAAACCTTTTTATCGAATAAATGGTGTTATGCGGATTCGTAACCGCCTGGCGTTTGGCCACCTGCCCGACGAGTGTTTCTCCATCTTTTGTAAAGGCCACAACTGATGGAGTAGTCCTGGAACCCTCCTCGTTCACTATGACCCTTGGCTCTCCACCTTCCATAACGGCTACGACGGAGTTGGTCGTACCGAGGTCGATTCCTACAATTTTACCCATATTTCCTCCAAATTTCGGTTTGTTTGCTATTTTCTTGTAGTTGAATAAGACCTTATAACGGCCTAGTCAAGCTGTGGCCTGATTTTTATGGAATTTCAGGGGAAAGAGGGGATTATTTTCGAAGATCCGAGGTTCGTTGCCTGATTTGTTCAGCGTTTGCCGGTACTGCCGAAACCGTTTTCGGCGCGGACGGTATCGGAGAGCTCCATAGCCTCCACTATCCGCCAATTTTGGGCCTGCAGAGGGACTATCTGCGCGATCTTGTCCCCCCTCCCTATGGTGTAGTCGCTATCGTTGTCGTTCCTCATGAGGATCATCACTTCGCCTCGGTACCCTGCGTCAATTACCCCCGCGGAGGTGTATAGCCGTGCGGACGCGAGCGAGGACCTGTCTTTTACTATTCCCCCCCACCCATCGGGGAACTCAAGCGCGATGCCGGTCTTTATCTTCACCTGTCCCTTTGCCGGGATGACGGTCTCTTCAAGCGCGAAGAGGTCGCACGCCAGGTCGCCCGGGTGCGCCGAATTCGGGAGTTTCGCTTTAGGGTCGAGTTTCTTGGCTTTAAGTACAAACATCCCGTCATTCTATCCGCTTTATAAATTGGCAACAAGGAAACAGATTAGATGAATGAATGTGTCATCGCTGACTGGTGATGTTTTTATGCAAGTTTGTGTAAAAACTCTTCAAGTTAAAAATGAGGATAGCGGAAAAGATGCCCCTGCCAATAAAGTAGAAGTGTGATTACAGCAATTAAAATTACAGGCAAATATCGATCGACAACCATTGGTCGATAGCATAAAAAAATAAACGTGTAATTTATGGTTCCTGAGACTTATAGACAGACGAAAATATCAGACTTGAATCGTCATAGTTATTTTGTAAATTCACTCCCTTTTAGAAATTATTTTAAAAAATACGCAATATTATAACGTTACATTTGATGGCAATTATAAACATTGTACAGTTTCAAGAGGTTGGCTATTTAATCATGTCCTTTTCGTGACAGATTGGCAGGTAAAATTATATTTATTATTTCGTTGACACTGGGGAAAGGCTAAAAAAGGTGGAAAATTTAGCAAGTTCTTATTGTATTCTTATAGCATTAAATTCAAATTAATATAGGGAGATTGTTTATGGCAGGAATTCGTTACATTGTCTTTCTGGTATTGCTTTTGTTTTTTCCTTTTAAACATGCTGAAGCCGGCAATCATTTTTTAGGGATTGCAGGCCTCGCCGGAAAGACAGATGGAGTGCCTATGATTATTGGCCCAAAGATATTTTATTATACCAATGCGATTCCATTTGGTTTTTATGCTGGTAAACAATATACCGTCGATAATGATATGGGATTTCCCAAGACTGAAAGCGAGCTGTTAAGCACGGATAAATTTGAAAGCCGATGGAATAGTGAAGTTATCACTGTAGGGGTTACCAAAACTCTAGGCATTGGAGAGGCAGGTGGAGTGGGAGCTTTTGCGGGGATCGGGTATGGCAATGCGACAGGTTATGATGTTTTTGAAAGGCAGAAGGAATTCCCTGGAATGCCGGCAGGTTATCCTGCTCAAACAGAAATTTATAATATCGAACGACCATCAAGAACGAAGAGCGGGATAAACCTGAATGCTGGGTTGCAGTTTTGGATTGAATTGGGAACCCTTTCGGTTGAAGTAAACACATTTACAAAATCCGTGGCGTTTGGAATAGGTATTGGGGCTCCCTGGTCTGATTGATTGATTGATGAAATCTGTTAACCCTCTGCAGTAGGGTCGCGCCGGAGCCTCACGTTCGATCCCCTGTCGGGAAATCGGAACTGTTTGGAGCGTCGGTCTTGGCGGTATTATCGAGTTATTATTTGGAGCGGGAGACGGGGATACGGTCACTCTCGCATTGCTCCTGCAATGCTCGCTCGACCCCGATTCGGCTCCTAAGCAAACGTCCTGTTTGCTTGCGCTCCCTTTTCGGTCGCGCCGGAGGCTCACGTTCGA
>JAOUMJ010000021.1 GCA_029881495.1 Nitrospinota bacterium
ACCCAAGGCCGAGTATGCAAGCTATACTTTCAATAAAAATTCGGAACAGGATTACGACAGGGATCTTGTTCTCCTAACCAAGATGAAGATTTTCGATTTCGAACCTCGTCCTGAGCCGCCATCCATGGCCGAATACGCATTCGTCAAGGTAGAGAAAGATTACGGAGTCATACGGGTACTCCCGGAAGAGACTATCGGTCATTACTCGTTTTGGACAGGCGTCTCCGTGCGGGAGATTCAAAGGCTGAACGACTGGGGAAGACGACGAAACATAATCCTCGGGCAAAAAATCAGGATACCTTTGACGGTCGTTACCGCGGAAAGGTTTGAGGAGAACAGGTACGAATACCACCTTGGACTGTATGAAGACTTTTTCGAGGTTTACAAGGTTGAGAAAGTGGAGCCGCTTATCGTCGGAAAAGGACAGTCTCTTTGGTCCCTTTGCAATGAGACCTACGATGCTCCAATGTGGCTTGTGAAGCTTTACAACAAGGAGAGGAAGTTCGAAAACATCCACCCAGGCGAGAAGATAATGATGCCTATTATTGAAAGGCTCGACACGAACGGATAATTCCTTTCTTGAAGATAGCATTAAATACTGGTACATTTCTTGGATTATCAATCTGCACCAATTATTAAGGAAAATAAATAAAACATGATATTCGATTCGATTTTGGGATACTTCTCCAACGACCTTGCCATAGACTTGGGAACTGCCAATACACTTGTGTTTGCGCGCGGCAGGGGCATCGTTTTAAGGGAACCTTCCGTCGTAGCTGTCCATGCTGAAAGCAAGAAGGTCATGGCCGTAGGTCACGAGGCGAAGAAAATGCTTGGCCGAACTCCTGGCTCGATAATAGCCCTGAGGCCGATGAAAGACGGAGTTATTGCGAATTTTGAATACACGGAAGCAATGCTCCGATATTTCATTCAGAAAGTGCATAACCGCAAAACCATGGTGATGCCCAAGATAATAATTGCCGTTCCTTCCGGCATTACCCAAGTTGAAAAGAGAGCCGTACGAGATTCTGCCATGAGCGCCGGTGCGCGCGAGGTATTTCTAATAGAAGAGCCTATGGCCGCCGCGATTGGAGTGGGGCTTCCTATCGAAAGTGCTTCAGGCAACATGATCCTCGACATTGGAGGGGGTACCACGGAAGTCGCCGTTATATCTCTTTCTGGAATAGTTTATTCAAAATCGGTGCGCGTAGCCGGCGATGAGCTGGATGAAGCGATCGTCAACTATCTAAAGAGAAAATACAACCTCCTGATAGGCGAAAGAATGGCCGAAGAGATAAAAATAAACCTCGGCTCGGCATATCCGCTTGATGAGCCAAAAACCATGGAAGTAAAAGGGCGGGATCTGGTTGCCGGCATACCGAAGACCCTTCTCCTTACCGACGATGAAGTGAGAGAAGCTTTAAGCGAAGTAATAACAGTGATAGTCGATACGGTAAAAACCGCTCTGGAGAGAACACCTCCTGAGCTTGCGGCTGATATAGTGGACAAGGGAATAGTCCTTGCCGGCGGCGGAGCACTCATAAAGGGCCTCGACATGCTGTTGCGCGAACAGACCGGCTTGCCGATAATCGTTGCGGAGGATCCTCTTTCAGCGGTTGCTTTAGGCACGGGAAGAACCCTTGAAGAACTTGATTTGCTGAAACAGGTTGCAATTTAAAAGATTATTTACCAGTTTTTGTAATTTCGGCTCAAAATTTCAGCTTTTAAGGCTAGAATAGTTCTTTATGAAAAGACTTTTCCAGTCATACGAAAACCTGCTTCTATTAATAGCGCTTTTTATATTTGCCTCCGTGATAATGGCAAATAATATTAAAAACAGGGGCCCATCCAACTTCCTTGAACGAGCGGCCCTTACCGTTTCGTCGCCGTTGCAAAAAATGGTTTCTTCCGTTATTCGCGAAACCGTTAATGTATGGACTCACTACATAGATTTAAGGAACACGGCTGAACAAAACGACATCCTGAAGAAAAATCTGGAAATTGAACAGTTCAATAATCATCTTCTTAAGGAAGAACTGAAAAGATACAAGAGAATCGAGGAACTTGTTTCCTCGAACCCTATACAAGACGCCACCATGATAGTCGCTGACGTAATCGGGTGGGATTCCACTAACATGTCTCAAACAGTCGTATTAAACAAGGGAATAAGGGATGGTGTGCAGGAAAATAACATTGTCACCTCAAACAAGGGGCTGATAGGGCGTGTCGTCGAGGCTTCGACCACCGCCTCAAAGGTGCTCCTTATCACCGATTCCAGGAGCGCAGTCGACGCGTACGTCGCGGAGAGCAGGGAGAAATGCGTAATCGTCGGGCAAAATAAAAAAACATGTCAAATACTTTATCTCCCTATCAATGAAAGTGCGAAAGTCGGAGACGAGTTGATATCCTCAGGCCTTGGCGGGGTTTTCCCAAAGGGCCTCAGGGTTGGAAAAATTTCCGAAATTTCGCAGGATAGTGGAAGACTGTTCTTCAAGGCTGAGCTTCTACCAACCGCCGACCTTAAGCATATCGAGGAAGTAATGGTAATTATAAAGATAGAAAAGGATGAATCATTAATGAAAAAACCGAGGAGTAAAAAACTTCCGTGATACTGCTTGTCTTTTCACTGGTGTTCACCACAGTCATCATACTCCAGACGACTTTTTTCAAAATGTTCGGTTCGCTCGCGCCCGATACTATACTACTGATAGCTATCTATTGCGGATTGAGATTTGAAAAATTTCGGGGTATCCAGATTGGTATACTGCTTGGCCTCACGCAGGATCTTCTGTCTTACGGCCTTCTTGGAATAAATTTCCTTACAAAAGGATTGATAGGTTTTTTTTCCGGCATTGTAGGCGAATCAAACACGATCATCGGCAACTCACCGGTAATTTGGGCAGTTCTGGTTTTCCTTTCAACATTGACAGACTCGATGATACTAAAGACTGCTCTTTCCGGTTTTTTCGATACGCCGATATCGCTTTCCTTAACGTTCTGGAACATTATCATTCAATCTGTGCTGAACATCATTTTTGGGATACCGTTCTTTATCCTTTTGGATATGCTCGGGAACTGGATGAAGGAGTCGTCGCTCAAAAGTTAATGGAGCAAACCTAGCCAGCAAGAAAATCTCCAAGCGCCTTTCCCGGGTCTGCCTGCTCCATGAACGCGGAACCGATCAAAAAAGCGTCAATCCCCGCCCCTTCAAGTTCCTTTACGACATTCATATCCCTGATGCCGCTCTCGCTTACAAGGAGCCCCCCTTTTTTAACAAGTGGAGCAACCTTTCTTGTCACGCCAATATCGACTGTCAGGCCGGGACTTCTAAAATCCCTGTTGTTTATCCCCACCGATACGGGAATTTTCGGCAGAAGCGCAAGCTCCTCTTCGCCATGTATCTCAAACAGAATTTCGATCCCGACATCCGATGCGATACCGCAGATATCTTCTATCTCGCTCCGCGACTTAAAGTTAACCGCCATGACCAATACCGCATCGGCTCCATAGACGGCGGCTTCATACACCTGGTACGGATGAATGATAAAATCTTTCCTCAAAACAGGAACTGAAACCTCTTTTCGTACCGTGGCAAGTATATGAAGCGACCCGCCGAAAAAGCGGGTATCGGTAAGAACCGAGATAGCCGAGGCGCCAGCGGAAGCGTAGCCCGACGCGATGGCAGCCGGATCAAAATCCTTCCTGCAAAAACCGGTGCCGGGAGAAATCCGCTTTACCTCGGCTATTATCCTGTGCCTTGCGCTGGATGCCATAATACTCCTGGCAAACGGCCTGCGAGCAGGGATATCCTTCGACATAGCCTTGAGCTCTCTCATCGGCAAGATCGACTCGCTGAGCTTCACCTCGCTCAGCTTGTTTTCAAGGATGCTCCCCAGCAGAGGATTTAGGTATCTATCCCCAATTTCGGCCATAACCGGTCTATCCCTTTCTTTATTTCAGCAGACATTTCGATATCGGCGGGCCATTCCCTTGAATGCCCGTCGGACGCCAGCTTCTTCGTGGCGTCCAGCATTAGTTTGTTCTCCTGCAAAATGATATCCCGTCCGGGATCGGTATTGTTGAAGAATTTCCAGGCCACTGTCGACAGGTTTGCGGTATCTATCCCTTCATCGACGAAGAGAAGAATATTTACCATCCCCCCAGCGGGGCCTTTAATGATCTCGTCGAATTTCGACTTCGCTTTCCCCTCTTTCCGCTTGTTCACAGCGCAGACAAGAATCCTGTTTGGGAGGTCCGCTCCAAGGATATTGAAACTTGCGATCCCGAGCCTGACCATCTCTTTTCGGATAACGTTTTCATCCAGCGTCTCCAGCTTAGGTAAATTACGCTCTCTCTCCCCCCTGAATCTCCCGGTTGCATCGATGCCGAGCTTGGATCCGCGCAGAGGATTGGGTGCTGAGTGATCGAGAACATCCAGCACCCCTTCGGTCACCGTGAGATCGGCAGAAACATCTATGTTGCGAAGCATCGTCTCAAGCACACCCTGGTAATCCCCAAGATCAATCCCACTGTCGAGTACCAGTATCATCTTCGCAAAACTCATCTGGCCGGTTCCCCACATAACGCTCATGAGCCTTTGGGCGGCGCCCGGGAACTCCTTCTCCATTCCGACCAGCACGCAATTGTGGAATACCCCTTCCCAAGGGAGTTTGTAATCGACTATCTCCGGCGCCACGGTCTTGAGCATCGGGAGGAAGATCCTGCTCGTTGCCTCCGCCATGTAACAATCTTCCATCGGCGGTTTCCCGACTATCGTTGTGAAATATGCAGGCTTTTTCCTGTGCGTAACGGCGGTTACATGGAACACCGGGTAATGATCCGACAGCGAATAATATCCCGTGTGGTCGCCAAACGGGCCTTCTATCTTCAGCTCTTCAGATGGATCAACATACCCCTCAAGAATTATCTCAGCATCCGCGGGGACAAAGATATCCACTGTAAGGCATTTGACTATATTGACCGGCTTCTTTCTTATCAGGCCCGCCAGGAGGAGTTCATCCACCCCTCTTGGCAACGGGGCGGTCGCGGAGTATGTGACAACCGGGTCTGAGCCTATCGCGACAGCGACCTCCATTTTCTTTCCCGCTTTTTTATATTCATGAAAATGATGCGCGCCATCCTTATGGATATGCCAGTGCATCCCGGTCGTTTTCCGGTCGAACAACTGCATACGGTACATGCCGAGGTTTCTCCTCCCGTCGAGCCCTTTTGAAAATACGAGAGGAAAAGTGATGAACCTCCCGGCGTCATCCGGCCAGCACTTAAGAACCGGGAATATATCGAGATCAACTTCGTCACCCTTGTATACAACCTCCTGGCACGGGGCCGGCCCTGAAACCTTCCGCGGGGGGAATTTCGCAAGATCCATCAGGACAGGGATCATCCTCATCTTGTCCATAAGCGACTCCGGCGGAGCGATATTTAAAAGCGCGCTTATCTGGCTTGAGATATCTTCGACAGATTCGACGCCAAGTGCCATCGCCATTCTTCTAACGCTTCCAAAGCCGTTAATGAGTAGAGGCATATCGCTCCCCTTTACATTTTCAAAAAGAAGAGCCTTCCCCCCCCCCGGAGATTTTGAAACCCGGTCGGCGATCTCTGTTATTTCAAGTATCGGGTCAACTTCCTCAAGGATCCGTACAAGTTCACATTCTTTCTCAAGGGCGTCAATGAACTCGCCGAGATTTTCATAGGTTTTTCTTCTTTGCGGCATTACTTTTTTATCAATGAAACGCCGGTCATCTCTTCCGGCTGTTTCAGCCCCATCAGATCAAGAACTGTTGGAGCTATATCGCAAAGCGCCCCTCCTCCATCCCTCAGTTTCAGAGCCTTCGGCCCGACAATATAAAAAGGGACTACATTCGTGCTGTGGGAGGTTATAGGTTCCCCGTTTTTGCCTATCATCTCTTCAATGTTCCCGTGGTCGGCAGTGATTATCAGCCATCCGCCAGCTTCCTCGACGGCCCGTTTTACCCTTCCGACGCAGGCGTCAACTGTACCAACCGCTTTCAAGGCCGCTTCCCATACACCTGTATGCCCAACCATGTCCCCGTTGGCAAAATTGACCGTTATCAACCGATACTCTCCCGACCGTACCGCCTTGACCACTTCGTCAGCAACCTTTTCGGCGCTCATCTCCGGTTGGAGATCGTATGTAGCGACTTTTGGGGAGGGGATAAGCTTCCTAACCTCACCCGGATATGGGGTTTCAACCCCGCCGTTGAAAAAGAACGTTACGTGCGCATACTTCTCCGTTTCTGCGGTGCGGAACTGTTTTATCCCCAAACCGGAAAGGTACTCCCCCAGATTGTTCCTCGGCTGTTTTACGTCGAAGGCAACCGGAAGATGGAAGGTCTCATCGTACTCAGTGATGGTACGTACCTGCAGTAGAGGCATCTCTCCCCTGTCGAACTGATCAAAGTCCTTCTGGAACAGAGCCGCCGTTATCTGTCTCACCCGGTCCGCCCGGAAATTGAAAAGCTGTACGATATCGCCATCCCCCATCTTCCCAAGCGGATTACCGGAACTGTCGGCAATCACTGTCGGCTTGATGAATTCATCCGTCTCCCCTCGCCCATACGATTTTCTCACCGCCTCGACCGGGTCACGTTCAATATAATCCGATTCACCATGTACGATGGCGCGAAACGCCGATTCAACCCGCTCCCACCTTTTATCCCTATCCATGCCGTAATACCGGCCTCCGACTGTCGCTACCTTGCCGACGCCATGCTTTTTCAATCTCTCCATAAGGCTCTGCATATAGCCGAGGCCGCTGTCCGGCGGTGTATCCCTCCCGTCCATCAGGGAGTGAATGAACACCTTTTCCAGCCCCATGTCGCCCGCTTTTTTTATGAACGCCTCAATGTGATCAATGTGGCTATGAACACCGCCATAAGAGACCAGACCAAGAAGGTGATACCCTTTTCCGCTTTCAAGCGCCTTTTTCATGCCAAGATCAATGACAGGATTGGTGAAGAACGTCCCGTCAGAAATAGCTGTGTTTATCATCGGCAATGTCTGAAGTACCAGCCTCCCGGCGCCGATGTTCAGATGCCCGACTTCGGAGTTCCCCATCTGCCCGTCAGGAAGCCCAACGAATCGCGAAGAGGCGTTTATAGAAGTTGGCGGAAACTTTAGATCTATGTCATCAAAAACAGGGGTTTTACCCTGGACTATGGCGTTGCCAACATCGGACTCGCTCTTTCCCCATCCGTCAAGAATGCAGAGAACTACCGGGAGATGTTTATTTTCGACCACAGGGTCGATTTTACTAGCAAAAAAAACCTTCCACAACCGATAATAATCGTCTATTCAGGCTTTTGTTTGACTTTTCCGGAAATGAGGTTATAATCTTTCTTTTTTATTAGGAGTGTTTTACAAAAAATGATACGACATAAATCGCCTCAGAAACGGGCTAAACAGGATGCGAAACGCCAGCAGCGGAATCAGGGCTATAAAAGCAATGTTGCGACAGCTACCAAAAAGGTGCTGGCGCTGGTAAAAGAAGGGGACAAGGCAAAAGCTCAGGAGGAGTTCAAAAGAGCTCAATCCCTTATCGATCAGACTGCTACCAAAGGTGTATTACACAAGAAAACCGTCGCAAGGAGAGTGGCAAGAATCGCGCGAAACATCGCCACAATGTCCTGACCGCAAGACAGGATCGAGTAAGGTCTGAATTAAACAGGTTATTCCCTTTTCCTGGAAAATTTGCAAAAGGGAGATCGTTCAAGTTTTCTTTTAATCGCAGACATTTCACCATATCTGGTTACATTGTAATTCCATCTGCCAAACCTGCCATCTTGCAAAACCATTAAACAAAATATGTTTGTATTTTGAACATCTTTGGATGCACCGGAATAAAAAAAATAAAAGACATTTTAGTCCCTAAATAAAACAGTTCAAATTCGTACCAGTTTGCTTCACTTTACCGTATTATTTACATTACCTGGGACTACCCCCAGCCGCAATCTGCCTGGTTTATCTATTTGTTTTTATTCACATTTTCGCCATTACTGAAGCAAGTTTTCATAATGATGGGAATATGGATAAAAAATGAGGTCTCAGTCAAGGATTTCTTCAAAACAAGGCATCTCACAAATATTTGACCTTTTTAAATTAACCAAGTATTCTTATCTAAGTATTTTTATATAGATGCTATGGTTTGTTATAGGGGTGACCACGAATATGATCAATATTTACGCACCAATCGGCGGTTTCCCATATTTCGTTCCATGTAAGTAATTTAACGTTTTAGATATATTTTTTTGAGGGGGGGTGATTCTATGCAGCAAGGAAGTGGAGGTAAAAAGGTTTCCGCGTGGCAAGTCTTTTACGATGACACTATGCTGATCTTTCTTATCGGAGCAGCAATCTTGTTCGCGTCATACACAGTTTGGGGTCTTATGGAACTTGGTTCAGCAGGTATTTCACCGCTGGTTAAGTAAATAAAATTTTTTATAGGGGAGCGATTAATGAGCATTAACGTACCGGAGAAATACTGGTGGGACGTGCCCATGGACAAGGACGAAAAGACATGGATGACCGTCTCACTAGTTTGGGCTTTGCTTCTTACCGCATTGATGCCTTGGTGGCACTTTGTCGGTGAGCAAAACGTATCCAGTGAGTATTACAAAGTAACAGCAGAACAATTTGACAGGCAGACCGATGCCTTCATCGAACAGTACCAGGTTGGAGAAGAGGCTGGCATCGCGGTTGTCGCGCCACCAGCAAACGCTGATGTTTTTATCAGGGCATCATCGTACTCCTGGGAGCCGATTCTTAAGCTGAAAAAGGGACAGACATACCGTGTCCACCTTTCTTCGGTTGACCTGAACCACGGCTTCTCTGTTCAGCCGGTTAACATGAACTTCCAGGTTGTTCCGGGTTGGGACCATGTCCTTAAAATAACCCCGACCACATCTGGCGACTTCTTTATAGTTTGTAACGAATTTTGCGGCATCGGACACCACACGATGATCGGAAAAATCATAGTTGAGTCTTAGGGGAGGGATACAATGTCTGATAATTTCAGGACCTGTGCTACTACAGGGCTAAAAGTGCACCTTCCGGCACAGAGGCTGATTATGGTCAACGCCGTAACAGCAGTTGTATTTCTGCTGGTCGGCGGTATTCTTGGCCTTCTCATGCTTCTTACACGCTGGCAGGCAATACACCTTTTACCGGAAGCGTTTTTCTATCGCTTGCTGACACTGCACGGAATTGCAGTTCTTATCGCATGGATAATATATTTTGAAATGGCGGTTCTGTATTTCGCCGGAGCAGTTCTGCTCAACGCCCGCTTGGCTGTGCCATGGCTTGCGTGGGTGCAGTACCTCCTTATGACCGTTGGCGGCGCTATGATAACCGTTGAAGTTCTTCTTGGAAGAGCCGACGTTATGTTCACCTCCTATGTTCCGCTGATGGCGCATCACCTCTACTACCTTGGGGTTATCCTCTTTGCAGTAGGCGCTCTTATCGGATGTTTCGTATTCTTTGCCACTATCGCAATGGCAAAAGTCGAAAAAACATATGAAGGTTCGCTTCCGCTGGTTGTTTACGGCGCGTTTGCCGCAGCAGCCATCGCAGTACTTGTTCTTGCTCACGGCGCCATCGTCATGATTCCTACATGGCTCTGGTCGCTCGGCCTTATCCCGATGATGGATCCTGAAATTTACAGGCTTGTCTTCTGGGCATTCGGCCACTCGTCACAGCAGATCAACCTCTGTGCGATGATCGCTGTTTGGTACCTCCTGGCTACCCTTACTGTCGGCGCAACACCCGTCAGCGAGAAGTACTGCAGGACCGCGTTTATCTTCTACATCCTTTTCGTTCTTATTCCTTCAGAGCATCACGTTCTGGTTGATCCGGGCCTCAGCTCGGCTCACAAGGAGTGGAACACAGGCTACTTCATGCACCTTGCCATTATGGCTTCCATGATGCACGCCTTCTCCGTACCTGCGGCTGTTGAAGTTGCGCTAAGGAGAAAGGGATACACCAAAGGCGCGTTTGAGTGGCTCAAGAAGGCTCCATGGGGCAACCCAGGGTTCTCATCTCTTGCCATTTCACTCTTCTGCTTTGGTTTCATTGGCGGAATTACCGGTGTTGTTTACGGTACTGAGCAGATCAACATCATTGCTCACAACACCCTCAGGATTCCTGGTCACTTCCATGGAACAGTAGTTGGCGGTACCACTCTGGCCTTTATGGGTATTACATATTATGTTCTCCCATTGATCGGTCTTAGGGAAATTGCCTTCCAGAAACTTGCTGCAATTCAGCCTTACCTCTTCGGCATCGGCGCTATCGTATTCTCGAGCGCGATGATGTTCGTTGGTGGATTCGGCGTATCGCGCAGGCACTGGGATATGTACGGTGCAGACGCACCGTTCCAAGTAAGCTACGATGCTATGGCTAACGTGGGACTTCTGGTTATGGGTGTTGGCGGAATCGTAATGGTTCTCGGTGGTGCGCTCTTCTGCGTTATCGCCGTCGCTACGCTTTTAATCGGCAAAAAGGTCCCTGCTTAAGGAAGGAGAGATTTTAATGCAAGATTTGAAAGAAGAAGAAAGGCCGAAAGGCTCGGTAATAATGATTTACATATTTTTGCTTACATTCGTAGCCTTTTACCTGCTCAACTGGAAGTACCTCACGGACGTCTGGAAAGTTGGCTAAAGGTCTAATGGTCTGAATTGCAAAAATACTTAACATCACGACTTACGGCTTACCGGCGCCCCTTAAAAGGCGCCGGTAGGCTTTTTTTATTGTCCGCACTTCTGTTCACCTTTTTTGTCTCCGACGGCTCAACGGCCGAAATGCCCATGAATCACATCGACATGAACACCATTGAGATGTCCGACACTGAAAAGGTTATTGAACGATCCGAATCTTCCATAGGACGAACCATCAACAACTATCGGCTGGTTACTCAGGATGGGGAACACTTAATGTTCCATAGCCTTAAGGGGAAGATAGTCCTGCTTGATTTCATCTATCTTGATTGCCCTGATATGTGCATCATGATGTCCTACTCTCTGCAGGATCTGATGGATAAAATGGACCCGTCACTGCTTGGAAAATTTGTTATCCTTTCTGTAAGCTTCAATCCCATCAAGGATACACCTGAAAAACTTAAAGCATATGGGCTTGACTTCACTTCCGATTTCAGCAATTGGCATTTCGTGACTGCAAGCCTCAATTCCATTGCCGACATGGTCGAAGAGCTTGGCTTCACATATAAAAAAGACGATGACGGTTTCAGCCATCTCAACAGGCTTACCTTGTTCGGAGCCGATGGAAAAGTAATGAAACATTTTTACGGAACTGATTTCTCCCCAAAAGAAGTTGAGGCTTCCATAAAGGACGCTTTGGCTGGCAACCTCGTGCCTACCAAGTTTTCCCTCTTTTTAAACAAGGTTGTACTCTCATGTTCGTACTACGACGCAAGAAATAACGTCTACAAAACCGACTATCTGCTGATAGGCACCTACATCATCGAGTATGCACTGATACTTCTAACGCTACTGTTATTTTTTCGAGAACAGATCACAAATTTTTTCTCCAGATACAAGCACAAATCTGACAAAAGTCATACAGGCTGATTGCTCATTCGGTTATATTGAACTCAAGAAGAAAGGAGTTCTGGCAAAATGAAACAATTTAAAGCTACCAGGAAAAGACTGATACCAGCTCTGCTCAGACCGGGATATTCCTTGATAATCTTTCTTCAGGAAATACTGAATAAGCTTTTCACTCCGATTCTTAACCCCATGTATCTTCTCGGAGCAACCAACTTTCTGCTCTTCTGGATTCTACTGGCTACTGGCGGTTACCTTTTCCTCTTTTACGACATGTCTCCTGAGAGAACCTATGAATCGGTTCAATACCTTACCATCGACCAGAAATATTACGGCGGCATTATAAGATCGTTTCACAGGTATGCCTCCGATCTGATGCTTGTAACATTAACTTTCCATGTTTTCCATGTCCTCTTTATGGACAGGTTCCGCAAAACCAGGATGCTGGCGTGGTTTACCGGCGTGGCTATTATTCCGACTTTCTGGGTAACCGGCCTTAGTGGATATTTCCTTGTCTGGGATCAAAAAGCTCAATTAATTGCCACATACGCGGCAGAGGCGCTCGATATGCTACCGATATCCGCGGAACCTATTTCCCGAAACTTGCTGTCCAATTCATCCGTGAATTCCATGATCTTTTTCGTTATGACATTCATGCACATAGCGGTTCCAATCGGTATACTTATACTTGCATGGGTTCACTGTATGAGGGTATCAAAACCGCTCCTTGGGCCGCCTCAGGGGCTTGCAATACCGATCTTTGCGTTCTTCCTTGCCCTCTCCCTGTTGAAACCGGCCGTAAGCCTTGAACACGCCGATCTTTCCGTACTCATCACGAAAATGGAAATCGACTGGTTCTACATGTTCCCAATAGCGATCCCCGAGCTTTTTGATATCAGTTTCGGGAAAGTGCTTTCAATCATAATCGCATCGCTCGCTTTGCTTTTTGTTCTCCCCCTGTTCATTAAAGACCCTCCTAAAGACGAGGAAGAAATGGAAGACGAGGACGTAAAAAAAAAGCCCGCAAGCATCTAGCTAAAAGTCTCCCCTTTCCAGAAGACAAGGTCTGGATTGATATAGAGCACTGCACTGAATGCGACCTCTGTCTGAAGGCCTGTTCTTTTGAAGCTATCAACATTCTTTCTCATCCAGGCGATCCCAGCAGACGCGATTTCGTAATCGATCACAATGTATGCACAGATTGCATGCTTTGCCTGACGGCTTGCGATTACAACGCGATTTATCTTGAGGATCAAACTCAAAAGGATTTTCTGCACGAGATCAAGAACCGGATAGCCGCGGCACAATCCACACAACCGAAATCGGAACCGGTTATCACCGTTTTCATATGTGAAAGGAGCGTAGACCTGGGAAGCATCTTGACGCCAGACTTAAAGCAGATGAGCAATATCGAAGGGATGCCTGCCATCCCGGTAACATGCGTCGGCGTAATAAACGAGACCATCATAAAGGATACATTCGAATTTGGAGCAGGCGGCATGATCGTTGTCGGGTGCCGAACCCTGGACTGTCATTATCGCGAAGGGATGAGGCAGGAAGAAAGCATTATTGGCAAATACGACGCAATGGGACACGACCATGAACACAAATCCAAACTGTTCATACTGCGGGTCTCGCCTCTTGACGTAAAGGCCCTGGAAGACGAAATTAGAAACATAAAAAAGGAATTGAAAGGAGAAAAACATCATGCCTCTTAAAAAATTAAAAAAAGCAGGAATGCACATTGTTACTCTACCGTTCTCAACCGGCACGAACCGCATATCCGCATTCGGATTCGTGATCTTGGCGCTCCCTTTCCTGATAGTCTACAATTTTTCCACACATCCCATTTTGAAAATGCACGAAGAGAATGAATCTATGCTTATCCTGGACTTCAAACACTCAACCGCGAAAAGGCACGAGTGCGATGAAGCCGAACTCGAAAAATTCAAGGAGGAAATTTCCGATCGCCGACCGCATATGAGAAGAAATGCCGCAAAGCAATGCAGCAGCAGGGACCGCCTCCCGATGTATGTGACTATGAGCCTTGATGGGAAAACCATCGTTGATAAAACAATATATCCCGCTGGATTAAGAGAAGACGGTCCGGCATTCATCCATCATCGCAAAGTCGTACCATCCGGAACGCATTCGATTAAAATACTCATGAAAGACGGGCGAATGCATGACGGAAAAGACTACTATCACTTCGAAGATACTGTGAATATTCCTGAAAAGAAAAATATACTGGTCGATTTCAATTTTACTGACAAAAAATTCACTATCGAAGGGATTTGATTCCTTCGTTTTTTGACTGCCATACTACCAACAGGTATCTTGGCATCAGTAATGGTGGAGCTTTATATGCAATAAAACTATTGTGCGAAATCTCCTTAGACTATGGGGAAATCGATCGCCATTATCGTTCCATGAGGCGATCGGTTCTTAACCCTTATGTGTCCCTCATGGTCGGCAATTATCCTGTTCACTATTGCCAAACCCAACCCGGAACCTTTTTTCTTCAGCGAAAAATAGGGGAGAAATATTTTATCCAGATCATTTGCGTCGATTCCCGGGCCGGTATCCTGTATCTCAATTAATATCCTGTTATTCTGCGTATCCTTTCTAGTCTGCACATCTATTTCGCCAATCCCGCCGCTCCCGGTTATCGCGTCTATGGAATTTTCGATGAGGTTTCTGAATACGCGATGAATCTGTTCCGCATCAAGCCGCACCAGGCCTATCGATGCGTCAAAGTCGTGGGATATTTTGATATCCGGATTTGCGCCTTTGTACATCCCGATCACGTCGCTGATAATTTCATGCAGTGGCACCATGGTCGGCTTCGCTTCGGGCAATTGGGCAAACTTTCTAAATTCGTCCACAAGTTTTTTCAGAACATCAACCTCCTGGATGATCGCGCGGGTTGAACTTTCAAATATCTTGCTGAAATTGGTTGATCCCTGCTTATATTGCCTTATAAGCCTTTCCGTATTAAGCCTGATAGGCGTTAACGGGTTTTTTATTTCATGGGCCATGAACTGGGCTATATCGCGCCAGGCGGCGGTCTTTTGAGCGTTTATTAACGCCGTCAGATCGTCGAACACCACGGCAAGACCGAGAAAACTCCCTCCTACGTCCTTCAATGTCGAGACATGCACCAAAAGCGTCCTTTGCACATCGTCAATCGTCACTTTCACTTCCATTTCAATGGACTCCCTTTCCCCTTTCCCCATTTCGCGCATCAGGCTTCTCACAGGTTCCAGCCTCAGGGAGTCGAGCACGTCCTCATAATATTTTCCGATCGGTTCGTTCTCCTTGATCTTCAATATCATTGTTGCCGCGCTGTTAAAGGTAGTCACTCTCCCACGGTTATCGACAGAAACAACGCCGGTCGTGATCTTCGCTAGAATGGTCTCTATATATTTTCGACGCCTATCCAGTTCCATATTGATAACCACAAGGTCCGACCTTGACGACTCAAGCTCCGCTGTCATCCTGTTAAAGGAGTTGATGAGGAATCCGATTTCATCCTTTGATCTCTCTTCGAGCCTTACCGTTAGATTTCCTTCGGTTACCTTCTCCATCGCCTCCGCAAGCTTGTATATAGGGACCGTGATCTCTCTTGCAAGATAGAATCCGTACCATATCGCCGCGAAGAAAATCAGCATCGTTATTAGAAGCAGAGTAACTTCATAAATGGCCTTGATCGGAAATTTCTGGAGCTTTAACTGCTTGTACTCGTCGAACGTTTTGGTAATTGCGTTGATCTTTTCCACGACTGATCTGTCTATTGAATTCGCCAGAAAAACCGCGCCGTCAAGCGCCCCCCCCTTTTCCATTATTGGAGCGAGCGAATATACATTGGAAGAGCCCTTCCCGATCTTAGTCTTATGGATAGTTGTCCCCTTCTCCAGTTCAAAATAGGAAGTCGGGTCGAATATCATCGGCTTCATTTTCACAATGCCTGGCTTTACCGAATGCGCTAGCTCCTCGAAATTCTTGTCGAATACTATCACCCGCTCAACGTCATACTCCTCGATACTCTTGCTGACGGTATTTTTCAGGTAGACGGCGTTTTCCGCCTTCAGCATTCTTTTTTCCTGTATGTACTGGGCAAGCTTTGAAGCCTTTACCGATACGGCCTGCTCCGAACTTGTGTAAAGCGTTTCGGCAACTTCCAGAGAATCCTTCAGTGAATCCTCTACTGTTTCATTGAACCAGTTATCCACGCTGTTGGTAATCAGTCCGCTGGCAACGATGAACAGAAGGAGCGACGGTATCAGGGTTATCGTGATGAACGAGATTACCAGTTTTGTTTGGAACTTCTTTACAAAGGCTTTCCCTTCCCTCTCAAGGTAGAGTTTTACAAGGTTTCGCCCTACGAGAACCACCATGACAATAAGGAGGATAATATTGATGTTCAGGAGGAAAAGGATCAGGAGATTATTGGCTACCGGGATTTCCGCTCGGTTCCCCTGAAACAGCAGCTGCGCGGTAATTACGATAGTGAAAAATATAACAAGCCCGAACGCGGCTACCCTGCGAAGCTGTCTCTTTGCCGACTGTTGTTGCGGAGAGAGATCTTCCCCGCTACCGGAAAAGAAAGTTTGGAGCCTGGGGATAATGGCTTTTAAAAGCCGGATCATTGAGTTACGCTACCCGCCAATCTTGTTGACAGGTTGCCTGCACCTTTCATCATGAAAGCCTTTGAGCTCTCCCAGGGAGTATCAAGATCGAGAAACGGCATGAAATAAAAAAGGTAATTAAGCGCGTTCTGGGCCGGCCTGGAGGCCAGCTCAGCCTTTACTTGCACATAATACTTCCCTTTGGAGGAGTAATTCCCGGTCTTGCCGATATAAACGTTCCGAACATTATCCATCCACATCTCAAGGGCAAAGATGTCCTTGAACACATGATACTGACCGGTCTTATCCCACATCGCGGTCGGCTTTTCGGAAAAAGGCGATTTGGAGGTCATATCCATCATGGCTGACAGCTTTTTTTCAAATTCAACGGGATTCGGCGCTTTTTCCGATACCACTTCAAAACCGTTAAACTCTTTCGTAAATGAGTTGTACTTTACGATTTTGTGGATCCTGAGGCTTTTCTCGTTTTTATCCCAGAACAGCATGCGGGATTTCTTCAAGTTGATGTTGTATGAAAAACAAACCGGCATTCCGGAGATCAGGGCCTCTTTTACACTCTTGCTGAACGCACCATCAAGGTTGGCAGAAACGAAGAGCCTCTCAAAGCGCTCCTTTACATTGATATTTACTATCTGGGGTTTGGAAGCATTCGCAATTCCTGGCAAAGCTGTAACTGATATTGCCAATAATATCAAAAAGATACGGATAACCCCTCTCAAAATGCTTTCCTCTCAAAGTGTATAACGTGCAATATTTTATAGACAGTGCAATATTACAACTTTTAGCCTTGAAAATCAAGATGTTGGAGGCGGGAAACTTTATTGAATATTGAATACGCCTTTATCCAGGTTTAATTAGAGGTAACGTTCCAGACTGCTTGTAACCGATGCGATCATCCTGGGAAAAGCCTCCGCTCCATCTACGGAACCTCCGAAAGCCTGAGAAATCACCTCGGAAGATACAAAACCTTTTGAGGTTTTGGAAACAGCCTTAAAATAGGAAATGAACTCCTGCTTGTTTTCCTGGCTCAAGTTGGCAAACCGGTCAGAAACAAACGAATCCAAAGGGGTGCCTGCAATGGAATTAAGGCTCGAAACCGACGCGCTTTCACCCATCTGCGGAATAGTGTCGAGAATCGCCTTTTTCAATTCATCCATGAGCGATTTTGCCGTATCGGAAAGTGCGCTAAGACCCCCGGAAGAGGAGATATCCACTTTGTCCATATGAGAAGACTTTGCACCCTCTGCGGCTTTCTTCAGTCCGGATGGAACTTTTGCGGTTCCGGTCTTGCCGGCGTTTGTAATTCCCAGTACTCCATAAATAGAATTAATTTCCATATGTAACATCCTTTACAAACATCTTATCGGAATACCCTACTAACACATTAACATTTTCCCACTCCCGGTAAAATATGCAAAATTTTACCTCTATTTAAGATATTACTATCCATAAATGCTCTATACTATATACAGACATAATGTTTTCGATGAGAGGGTCCCGTGCAAGTACTTGCGATGATTCTGGCAGGCGGACAGGGAGAGAGACTCAAACCGCTTACAAACGACAGAGCAAAGCCTGCCGTCCCTTTTGGAGGGCGGTACCGCATCATTGACTTCGTTCTAAGCAACTTCATAAACTCCAATATATTCAAGATAAAGATACTGACCCAGTTCAAATCCGACTCGCTGAACAAACATCTGGCAAGCGGATGGCAGCTCTCCCCTCGTTTCGGCCTTTACATAGACCCCGTGCCTGCACAGATGCGAACTGGCAACAATTGGTACCGCGGTACGGCTGACGCAATATACCAAAACCTGAACCTTATCTACGATGAAAACCCGGATTACGTCTTCATTTTCGGAGGAGATCACATTTACAGAATGGATGTTCGCCAGATGCTGACTTTTCATATCGCAAACGAAGCGGACCTTACGATTGCCGCTATTCCCAAACCGGTAGAACTTGCCCGCTCATACGGTGTACTGGAGGTGGATAACAACTGGAAGATTATCGGCTTTCAGGAAAAACCGGAAAACCCGGTGGAGATACCGGGAAATCCGGGGATGGCCCTTGTCTCAATGGGGAATTACATCTTCAACAGGGAAAGCCTGATCGAGTGGGTAACCGTAGATGCGGAGAAGGAGACCGCGCACGATTTTGGAAAAAACATCATTACCTCAAACTATAAAAACAATGCCGTGTATGCGTACGATTTCTCCCAAAACTCGATTCCGGGATTTGAAGACAAGGAGAGAGGATACTGGCACGATGTAGGCAATCTTGATGAATATTACGCGGCATCCATGGAACTTGTAGACGTCACACCGGTTATAAATCTCTACAATGAAAACTGGCCTGTATATACATTCAACCCGCCTCACCCGCCGGCAAAATTTGTGTTCGCGGACAAGGATAGAATGGGTATCGCCACCGATTCGGTGGTTTCCGAAGGCTGCATTATTTCAGGAGGGAGGGTAAACAGATGCGTTCTCTCCCCTACTGTAAGGATCAATTCCTATACGCTGGTGGAAGACTCAGTCCTGATGGAGGGGGTCAATGTCGGACGACATTGCAAGATCCGGAAGACAATTATCGACAAATTCGTGACCATACCCCCAAACACTGATATCGGATACAATTTGGACGAAGACAGGAGACGTTTTTTTGTTACGGATTCCGGCATTGTCGTGATCTCGAAAAAAGCCGTGCTTTAACTTCGCCTTTAAAGCGTTTTCCAGCATAGTGACGCATTATTTGGAAATATAGAATATCAATGAACAAAATTTACTTCCTCTTTGGCCTGCATAACCACCAGCCGGTCGGAAATTTTGAGCATGTATTCGAAGAAGCCTTCGAAAAATGCTACTCCCCCCTGCTGGACACCCTTAACCGTTTCCCCTCAGTGCGCCTCTCACTCCATCATTCAGGCCCTCTGCTCGAATGGATCGAAAAAAACCGTCCGGAATATCTCGACAGGATGAAGGAGATGGTCTCCGCCAACAGGGTGGAGATCCTCGGCGGAGGTTTTTACGAGCCGATCCTCTCCTCCCTTCCGGTTCGGGATGCTGTGGGACAGTTGGAAATGATGAACGACTGGGTTGAAAAACATTTCGGCAAAAGGCCGCGGGGCGCGTGGCTGGCGGAAAGAATTTGGGATCCGTCCCTTCCGGAGGTTCTATACCGCGCAGGCATCGAATTCACACTGCTCGATGATACCCACTTCTATTATGCGGGCCTGACGGAAAATGACATGAACGGATATTACATCACCGAAAAACATGGCTTCACCACCGCCATCTTCCCAATCGACAAATTCCTGCGCTACTCGATCCCGTTCAAGGAGCCGGTAGAAACAATCAATTATTTCAAGAGTTCAAAGGAAAAGCATGGAACCACCGCAATTACCTATGGCGACGACGGCGAAAAGTTCGGACTCTGGCCGGAAACGTACGACTGGGTATACACGCGCAAATGGCTTGAGCGCTTTCTTGAAACAATAACTGCCAATCATGATGATGTTGAGACCATCTTCTACTCGGAATATATCGACCGTTTCCCGGCAAAAGGAAAAATATACCTCCCGCCCGCTTCATACGAGGAGATGATGCACTGGACACTCGCCCCAAAAACCGCGAACCGGTACTCAAAGATCCTCGAAGAGCTGAAAATGGAAAACAAAAGGGAGCAGTACATGCCATTCCTGCGGGGAGGGCTTTGGGACAACTTCATGGTCAAATACGATGAAGCAAACATCCTTCACAAAAAAATGCTCTACGTTTCCGAACGTGCGAAAAAGGCCTCTTCCATGCTAAAGGGGAAAGCAAGAATATCCGCCATCAACGCCCCTCTCTACAGGGGGCAGTGCAATTGCCCCTACTGGCACGGCCTGTTCGGAGGCCTCTATCTGAGCAACCTCCGCCACGCCGTACACACTAATCTCATCGACTCCCTCAATGAGGCTGGCAAGGTATTGCATAAAACCAAAACATGGGTTGAAGTGCAAACCGCCGACTACTTCAAGATGAAGGACGAAAATATAATCGCGGAAACAGGCGATATCTTCACAGTTATCGATCCATCTTACGGCGGAAGCCTCGTGGAACTCGATTTTAAACCCTCCTCCTTCAACCTCAGCAACGTCCTCGCTCGCAGGGAAGAGGAGTACCACCAGAAGATAATCGATTCCGTAAACCAAAAGGCCGCTGGCGAAAAGGAGATTCTCTCCATCCACGACAGAATTCACATGAAGGAAGAGGGACTCGACAAAAAACTCGTTATCGACCGCTACCTTCGCCGCTCCTTCATCGACCACTTCCACGACTACATGCCGACGATCAACGACTTTTGGCAGATGACAACAAAGGAACAGTCTGATTTTACGAAAGGGCGATACGGCATAGTTTCCGCCAGCACGAAAAAAGAGAAAGGGATTATCGCTCTGGAACGAAACGGTATCTTTACAACACACGAGAGCGGACACAAGGTTTCGGTAAATAAAACATTTTCCATAAACTCAAAAAAACCGGAAATTGCCTGCACATACACAATTTCAAATACCGGAGCGCAGAGGCTCCATTTCGTCTTCGGTGTCGAATGGAACTTCACGCTCCTCGCCGCCGACGCACCGGACAGATACGTTACTATCCTGGGGCATAAACATCTCATGAATTCAGAGGGACAGACCGACAAGGTGGACGAATGGTCTATGACCGACGAATATTTCAAATTCACCGCCGAATTTTCCGCCGAAAAGCCCGTGACGCTCCTCCGCTATCCGATAGAAACCGTTTCGCAATCAGAAGGGGGCTTTGAATCGAATTACCAGGGGACATGCTTCATGGCCCTTGAATGGGTATCGATCGCCCCCGGTGCCTCTCTTGAGCGCACATACACCATTAGATTAAAATCGCTCTAATATCAGTGACGTGCTGGGAAATTCCTATTAAAATACACCCATTGTGAAAATACTTGATACAGGTTCGGCGGATTTCAACAAACAGTTCGCCCCGCTGGAGAACCGTTTCGATGGCGGGAGCGCGGGGAAGGAAATTACCGCCACCGTTGAAAGGATAATCGCCGATATCCGCAACCGCGGCGACGAAGCCCTTTTTGAATACACTCAAAAATTCGACGGCGTACGCCTCACGGCTGAATCGGTAAAAGTTCCCGCTGGAACCATGAAGAAAGCGGGCGATTCCCTCCCGCCGAAACTTAAAAGCGCGATAAAAACCGCTTTCGATAACGTGAAAAAATTCCACAAACGGCAGGTCGAAAAAAGCTGGATGGTGAAAACGGGGCGCTCATCGAAAATCGGCCAGGCTATCCGCCCGATGGATCGTGTCGGGCTATACGTTCCGGGAGGGACGGCTGCCTACCCATCGTCGGTGATCATGAACGCTGTACCCGCACTCGTAGCCGGGGTAAAGGAGATTGTCGTCTCCTCCCCCCCTTCGCCGGAAGGAAAAATAAACCCCGCGGTGCTCTTCTCCGCCTCTCTCTGCGGAATAAAGGAGTTCTACACCATCGGAGGCGCCCAGGCTGTCGCCGCCTTGGCTTACGGCACAAAGAGCATCAAGAAGGTAGACAAGATAACCGGCCCCGGAAACGCCTGGGTTGCCGAAGCGAAAAGACAGGTATTTGGACAGGTCGATATCGATATGGTCGCCGGGCCGAGCGAGATATGCGTCATAGCCGATGATTCGGCAAATCCGGCGTGGGTGGCGGCGGACCTCCTCTCCCAGGCGGAACACGACCCCCTTTCATGGACGATCCTCGTCTCAACCTCAGACGCGCTCATCGCCAAAGTCTCCGCCGAAGTGGAAAAACAGGTTGAGGGGCTGAAACGAAAGGATATCGCAAGGAAATCGCTTGCCGGGAGATCGTACGCCGTAAAGGTGAAATCTTTGACTGAAGCTGTCGACATCGCCAACAGATTCGCCTCTGAACACCTTGAGCTTTACTGCAAAGGGGCGTCGAAACTTGCCAAACAGATAAAACATGCCGGGGCGATTTTCATCGGCGGTTACTCCCCTGAGGTGCTGGGGGATTACATGGCGGGACCTAACCATATCCTCCCTACCGCGGGGTCGGCAAGGTTCTTCTCCCCGCTGGGCGCGTACGATTTCGTTAAGAAGTCGTCAATCATCGAATATTCAAAGGAAGATTTCCTGAAGATAGCCGATGAGGTGGCCCTCTTTGCGGAATCCGAAGGGCTGGAGGGGCATGCTAAATCGGCAAAGATAAGGAGCACCGGGAAAGCAAAATAAAGCGCGGCCAAGGGCGGCAGATGCCGTCCCTGGCCTGATAAAGCTCCCCCTACTTGTTCGATACCATTAAAGCGCCGTCTATACCACAGAGCTTCCTGTCACCTTTTACAGGTTCGTCGTGGCAGGAGTTGCATACGCTTGTCGGCTCGCCAATTGTCTTGCCGGAAGCTATGCTGAGGAGCTGCAGACCACCATCCTCAACCGCCCCGTCGCTGTCGCGATACCTGAGCGAAAGAATGGCGTATTTGCCGTCGGGCGTTGACATAACTCCGTGGTTTTCAACGGCAACCTTGGAGCCGCCTATCTCCTCGGTGTTGACTATCGGTTCTGCCTTAAGATCCTTCGCGTTGAAGGCGACAAAGCGATCTACGCCAGCTTGGAAGATCATCTTGCCGTCGGGCGTCCAGTCCGACCTGAATGCCATCGAGCCACCGGATGGGGTTACTCCCGAAAGCGAACCGGATGAAATTATGCTTCCGCTGTTTACATTGCCGGAAACAACATCATCCATTTTCAGCAAATAGGTATCCCACGCGCCAATCTGATCCCCCTTTTTCCCGCCGCCACCTTCGGTTCTGCAAACGGCTACATAGAGGGTTTTCCCGTCAGGACTGCTGCTGCCATGCGAAAAGATGTAGTTATCGTCGCTACCGCGAAAATCCTTGATCATCGTCCTCTTGAAATCCTTCCCGGACATCAGATCCATGCCGTTAACCATTTTGGTTTTCGGGATGGCGTCGATGTAGGCCGGATGACTCATGGTAAGAGGAACGTGATATTCCGCGGTCTGCCCCGAACCGCAGTAGATGATCCCTATTTTCGCTTCGGGATCCTCCTTGTTCACGTCTACGGTAACATCCACTCTGGAGTTGTCGGCAAGATTGATGTACCCTGCGTGCGCCTTGCCGTTATTCTTCCCCTCGGTGCCATCAGCAACAATTGTGGAGTAAAAGAGCTTGGTGTTGTCGGGGCTCAAACGCACATCGTGCAAAACATGTGTCTTATTCGGTGCGAGCGCCTCTCCCTTCTTTTGCTGAATTGACGCGTCTGAAACCAGTATCCTTTTCAGTTTGGTCACCGTGATGGGATTCATCGTATTGGATGGGTCTATGACCACAGAAGCCTTGGCAATATGCCCGCCGTTTGTGCCCGCTATATAGATGGTGCCCGAATATACGCTGTTCTCCGCGGCCGGACCGGAACTCGCGCAACCGCCAAGCAGAAGAGAAGCGAAGAGTGCAAATGAAATGGCCAGCGAGCCAGGAAGAAACCATCTCAATTGCGTTTTGGATTTGGAATGAATCATAAAATGCCCTCCTTGACTGAAAACGACAATTAATTTGAAGAAAATCTGTCCAGTCAATATTCCTATGTATAAAACTACGCCTTATTAACCAAATACTCAATATAAAAATTCCTCTTACCATGCAGGTGCAAAACCATCGGCATGTACGCATGGCTAGTATATCTAATTGATATATTTGCCTTTATGCCGCCGGTTAGCTATCGAAAATGAGGCAAGTTAAGGTGCGCCTACCTATCCAATCCCCCGCTTGCTCCCGAATATGTTGTATTTGCGACCCTATTATGGTAAAAGTTCGTTCTTTAACATAACTTTGCTCCGTCGCCTGTCGGCGGGGCTATAACCAAAAAGGAGTGGAAATTGCCCAATAAACAGTACGAGATGGTCTTTATCACAGACCCCGAAAAATCGGAAGATCAGCAAAAAGAGATAACGGAATCTATCAAGAACCACATCACAAATGCCGGCGGCAACGTCGAAACCGTTGAGCAATGGGGTAAAAAAAGGCTCGCGTATACCGTTAAAAAACAGCGGTATGGCTACTACACACTGTTTCACTTCACAGCCGAGGCGAATACCATCGCAGAGCTTGAGCTTTCACTGAAACATAATGAATCCATCCTCAAATGGATCATGCTCAACCGCCACCCTCAGTCGGTAACGAAACCGCCTGTAGGCGAAACGGTTTCACAATCGTATTACGATAACGATAGATAGGAATCAATTATGGCGAGCCTCAACAAGGTTTTTCTGATAGGCAACCTGACGCGCGATCCGGAACTGCGGTATATCCCTTCGGGACAGGCCGTAGCCACGCTTGGATTGGCCGTAAACAACAGATACGGCAAGGGTGAGGATCAGAAGGACGACGTTCTGTTCATCGATGTTACCGTTTGGGCCAAATCCGCCGAAAACTGCGCGGAGTACCTTAGCAAGGGTAGCCCTGTATTTATCGAGGGGCGGCTGAAATTCAGAACATGGGAACAGGACGGGCAGAAGAGGTCAAAGATAGACGTAACCGCCACTTCGGTACAGTTTCTGCCACAGGGTGGCAAACAGGGTGGCAGTGGCAAAACAAACAACGCCGAGGGGTATGATGACGCACCCCCGGTAGACGATGATGATGTTCCCTTTTAACCAGGGATGATTTTGGAGAAATAAAATGGCAAGACCGGTAATGAAGAAAAAGAGAAAAAAAGTATTCCTGCAGAAAAAAACATGCCGCTTCTGTGCGGATAAAATAACCTATATCGACTACAAGGATGTAAAAACATTGCGCACGCTGACAACCGAACGCGGAAAGGTCATTCCGGGACGCGTATCGGGGAACTGCGCAAAACACCAGAGGGCGGTTACAAGAGCTATCAAGATCGCCCGAAACATAGCCCTTTTACCCTTTACCATAGAGTTATAGGGCGCTTCCCCCTGCTAGGGAAGTACCTGATGGAAACGGTGGAGATACTATGAATCAGCCGGAACATAACACCGGCGGCGCCGAGCCGGATAGGGTCATCGGAAATCCGAATCCCGTGTTCGGCCTGCTTGTCGCGCCGTTGCTGAGCTTTGCGATGTACATTGCCGTCTTTTTAATCCCTGTGCTGGGATTTGCGATAAACATGCTTGCGCCGCTTCCGATGATCTATTACTTCTTCACTCACGGCAGACAGCCTATGTATTTTGCATTGATCCTCTCCGCATTGGCCTCGGCAATTGTCCTTGGCACTTTGATGGAAGATTCTGGGTTCGGCCTACGCATGGGGCTCTTTTATCTTCTCTCGCACGGATTGGTTGCCGTTCTGATCTCGGAAATGATCTTGAGGCGCGATGACATGGAGAAAACCGTCTTTACCGCCACGTTCATCCCGATGATTGTCACAGGATTGGTATTCATCGCCATATCACCGGTTTCACTCGGCGAACTCTACGTTTCACTCCTTGAAAAGACAAGATTGATGCTTGGAGAAACCGTAGTAGCGTATCAAAACGCCGGGATTCCGCCTGAACAGACCCAGATGCTGAGCCAGAATATCGAGGAAACGTCGATGTGGATAGTAAAACTGATACCGACGACCAGCGTAATAGGCTACCTGTTGCTTGCGATGTTGAATTACTATGGATACAAGAGGATTCAGAAAAGGTTTCCCTTTCTCCCTTCAACCGTGAGGTCAACCTTAAGCAAATGGTACCCTCCTGACAAAACCGTATACGTTTTTATCGCTGGCGCGCTGGCGGTCTTTTTCTTCAACGGAATCCTTGGATCGATCGGGGTAAATGTGGTGCTTATACTGATAAGCCTGTACTCCCTTGCCGGCATGGCGGTAGTTCAATTTTTCCTTGAAAAATACAATGTCGTATTGTTCTTGCGACTTCTGGCATATTCGATAATAATAGTACAGCCGTTTTTCCTGAGCATGGTTGCGGGGCTTGGCCTTTTCGACCTCTGGTTTGATTTCAGGAAAATACGAAACAATGTTGAAAATCATGGTGTTTAGTCACACCAGAGGAGGAATAAAATGGAAGTAATTTTAAAAGAAGACGTGGAAAAACTTGGTGACGCGGGCCAGAATGTAAAAGTCGCGGATGGTTATGCGCGCAACTATCTTCTGCCGCAGGGGCTCGCCGTAAAAGCCACCGCCTCGGCGATTGAGATAATCAAGGAACATATGAAGGCAAGGGCAAAACGGCTTGCTGAACAGAAAACCGACGCTGAAAAAATGGCCGCTGAAATGGGCAAGATCACTCTTGTATTCGTCAGACGCACCGCCGACGAGGGGCGCCTGTACGGCTCAGTAACCCCTTCCGAAATCGGCAACGCCATCATCGAAAAGGGATTTGCCATCGATAAAAGGAAAGTGGTCATGGACCTGCCTATCAAAAAGGTGGGCGAACACAAGGTTTCAATTAAACTTCATCCTGAAGTCAGGGCAGTAGTTACCGTTATCGTCAATGCAGAAGAGGTAGATCAGGCAGAGATCGCCGAAAGAGCAAGGCTGATGGAAGAAGCGGAGCTTGCCGAGAAAAAAGAACGTCAGGAAATGGAAGAAAACAGAGAAGAATAAACATTAACCGCCGGTTCTTTTTTCATAAATGGAGCCGGCGGTTAGTTAATTTTCCGCCCTGAATCGCGTTCACTGATAAAATTAATTGATTCTCTTTCCATTTTTGATTATCTTCTCTACTGGCTTTCCATTTTTACGTTTCCTGTTATTGCTAAACGTAAAGGTGGCGATGTTTCATGCTTCAAAATACCCAGGGATAACTTGAAGGATGAAATGGGGAACATCTGAAATTAATTGGAGATTCTATGGTTAGGGAACTTAATGCCCGCGTAAACACCCTGCCGGGGAGAGTTCCCCCTCAAAACCTCGGAGCCGAACAGTCGGTGCTCGGCGGAATCCTTTTTGACAACTCCTCCCTGCCGAAAGCATTGGAATCACTTAAAACCGGCGAGGAGTTCTACTTTCCTGCCCACAAACTGATATACGCCGCGTTCATAGAGCTTTTCGAGAAAAGCGAACCAATCGACCTGATGACGGTCTCAGAAGCTCTACGGAAGAAAAAACAGATCGACGAGTCCGGCGGACTTGATTATCTCGCTGAACTGCTGGAGATGATACAGACGGCGGCAAACGTCGGCATACACTCCAGGATAGTCAAGGAAAAAGCCTTGCTAAGGCAATTGATATCAACCGCGGGGGATCTTGTAAACCTTGGTTTTGAAGACACTGACGATGTAGACAACATTATCGACAGAGCCGAACAGATGATCTTCAAGCTTGCGGAAGAGAGGATCCAGCGGGGCTTTATTGATATGAAACAGCTGGTTTCTACCGCCAGCGAACATATCGAAGCGCTCGACAGGAACAAAGAGCTTATTACGGGGCTTTCGACCGGATTCAAGAGAATAGATGAAAAAACCGCCGGCTTCCAAAAGGGGGACCTTATCATTGTCGCGGGACGCCCTTCGATGGGAAAAACAGCGCTATGCATCAATATCGCCGAGAATGTCGGGGTATTCAATCAGCAAGCAGTCGCTTTTTTCTCGCTTGAAATGTCCTCGATGCAACTGGCGCTAAGGATGATATCTTCTCTAAGCCATGTTCCTCTCCACAAGATAAGAACAGGGTTTGCGGCAAAGAACGATTGGGCGAATTTGCATAAAGCATGCGGTCAGCTCTTTGATTCAAATATCCACATCGACGATACTCCGATGCAGAGCGTTCTCGACATTCGCGCCAAAGCAAGAAGACTGAAGGCGGAAAAGGGGCTCGACCTTATAGTTATCGACTACCTCCAGCTGCTCCACTCCAACACAAGAAGCGAGAACCGCGTGCTTGAGATAGGTGAAATGACGCGATCCCTGAAAGGCCTTGCGCGCGAGTTAGAAGTTCCGATAATCCTCATTTCACAGCTTTCACGAAAGGTGGAGGATCGTCCGAATAAGAAACCCCAGCTCGCCGACCTCCGCGAATCTGGCGCGATCGAACAGGACGCGGATATCGTCGGATTTGTTTACAGGGAAAGTTATTACGACAGGGATAACTTCGACATTCAGGGGAAGGCAAGTTTCATTATCGGCAAACAGCGAAACGGCCCTACCGGAGAGATCGAACTTGCGTGGAATGGCGAATGCACGCGATTCGACAACCTCTCATACGAAACACCGGACGAAAGCAATTTTATTGAAGGATAGACAGCTTTGGTCGCCGACAGAGCCGAGACACGCGCGAACAGGTGAAATAATACATTTGGAGAACTATCATTATTCCTATATGAAGAAATTTGGCGAATTTTCCAAACAAGCCATGATGGAGGGCGCGGCATGTCCTCCCTGAAAGCGACGATAGACATTTCCGCTTTTCGTCATAACCTCAAGACAGTCTCCAAAATAATCGGAAAGAACTGCCATATCCTCCCCGTGATCAAATCGAACGGTTACGGTCACGGCCTTCTCCCCCTTGCAAGAGAAGCTTTGAAAAACGGCGTTAAACTCCTTGGGATTGGAACGGTCGATGAAGGAGTGGAGCTCCGCAGGGCTAAGATCGGCTCCCCCATTGTGGTTCTGGACGGTTTCTTCAAGGAAGAGATAGATAGCATCATCCATAACAAATTGACGCCTGTGGTTTTTTCCATCGAAATGGCCCAGGAGCTGAACCGGGCCGCAAAAACTGCAGGCAAGACGGTGTCTGTTCATCTTAAATTCGATACCGGAATGTCCCGCTTCGGCATACCATTCCATGAATCGGATGACACAATTACCAAGGTGAAGCGTCTTGGCAATTTGAATATTGAAGGGGTGATGACACATCTTGCATCGTCGGCAGATCCTTCCTCGCCTCAGACCGAATTCCAGCTATCACGTTTTGAGAAGATTCTGGAGCGCTGCAGATTGAAGGGCATCACGCCGAAATGGATACACGCGGCGAACAGCGGCGGAATTGTCTATTTTAAAAACTCCCATTACAACATGGTGCGCCCCGGAATTATCCTGTACGGAATTCCACCTTCAAATGTTAAAGGGATAAAACATGAATTCAAGCCTGTGATGACCCTATCGAGCAGGATAGTTTCCGTAAAAACGGTCCCTTCCGGCGAGGGGGTGGGCTACAACGCGACATACATAACGCCGAGGCCGAAACGGATCGGTGTTGTGATGGGGGGATATGCCGACGGCATCAACAGGCATCTTTCCAACCGGGGAACGGTGCTCTGGAAATCTAAAGCGCTGCCGATCATCGGCAATATCTGCATGGATAACTTCATGATAGACCTTAGCAAGGCTCCATCGGCCAAACGTGGGGACGAGGTTATCCTACTTGGCCCCCAGCATGAAAACATCTCTGCCCAGAAGTGGGCGGAAATGGCTTCCACTATTTCATATGAAATTTTCTGCAATATAGGCAAAAGGGTAGAAAGGGTCATTAAACCTTAATACCTGCAGAATTTTGAAGCCCTGAGAAAATCTGCTGGCGGTTTATTGCGCCTCCAGGCCGGATGAGTTCCTTTATTGCTCGGTCAAGATAAAAAAAAAGGCCATCGGCTTGCGCCGATGGCCCTAATAAAAAACAGAACTTTCTTACTTGCTCATCAATACGACAAAGGTCAGAACCAGCTGTCCGCCGTTATCGGAATTGAAGGTTACCCTGTGGGACGGGCTTCTCGCATCCTTGTTCCTTGTCTTCCAGTTGAATGAAGCGGTGCTCCCTTTATCTTCAAACTTGGCGCCTTCAGGCAATCCTGTTGCAGTAATGGATTTTCCGTTAGCACAGGAAATCTCAGCCGAGACAGAGTTGCCAGCCGCAACCTCGATAGTTCTCCCTCTTGCAGGCGGATTGCTGGTAAAGGTCATATCGCACGCCTTTGGACCCTCTTCAACCGATGAAGGAGCCTCCTGAGCCGGCGCAGGCGGCGGCGGTGTAGCACAAGCCAAAGTCCCAGCAACAACCGAAACAACTAGCAGGAAACCTATTTTCCTGAAATCCATACAAATCCTCCCACAAAAAATAATTTAAATCATCGGGCAGTTTATGCCCGTCTAATTACGCAAGAGTATCTTAACATTACACTGATTAATTAATCAACTTCACTCGGGTTTCTGATACCTGTCAACCCTTACCTGCAGCCCCTCCTTCTTGCGAATATGCAAAACCTCTCGAAGAGCGTCGTCACGCGTCCTAAAACCGCCAATCCTTACGCGATACCAAACCGAACGGGATCTGGTGAGCTTATGAATATACGCCTTATGCCCTTTCTTTTTCAGAAGTTTTTCCAGTTCCTCCGCCTCATCCCTGCTCGGAAATGTAGCTACCTGTATCGTATAGAGAGAATCTTCAAGAATACCGGAGCGGTCCACAGCGACCTCGGTTCTCGGTGCGGAAGGGAGCGGTTTTATAATCCTGCCAGCCTCCGGCCCGGATGGTGAGAATGGTGGGAGCACCGGTTTTACAACCTTTGCTTCAATCTGCTTGCCATTACCACCGGAAACCGTGCTCTTTTTCGCGGTATTTGAAGAAATTATTCGTTTTTGAAGATTCGTGCTTTTGAAGATGGGAGAAAAAACAGTTTTGGAATTTTCAGCGATGGTTTTCATACGAATATCACCGCTTTTTTCCGACGGCACACTTCTCTGCACGGGGAGTTCGGCATCCATGGATATCTCGACCAGATTTTCATCCCCCTTTTTCGCCTCCTCGACAGACGGCTCCGGTGCCTCCATTCTGCTCTCTACAGGCTCCGTAGGGGGTATATCAGCGTTTTCTTCCCCCGAAACGGCATCCAGCCTCTCTTCCAGCTTCGAAAGCTCCTCCATTGCCTCATTGGTAACAACAGCCGCGTCACTTCTGTAAACTTCGGCCTCCTGGATCTCCTGTGAGGACGATTTCCTGCTGATGAGGTGCCCAAGGGAAAACGAGAGAACGGAGATGGCCACAATACAGCCGAGTATCAGATATACCTGCACTTTGGTAAAAGTCATACTCTCTTCCGGCAGGAGGCCACCTTTTTTCATCCCAGCTATTCTAACTTACTTTTTATTCGTGTGTAAGTGCCACCCGGCATCGAAAATGGATGATGAAATCCGGAGCTTTGTCACATCTTTTCCGGTGCGTTCACCCCAAGGATCGACAATCCGTTGGCAAGAACCACTCTCACCCTTGATATCATCGCGAGGCGGGCGTTCGTCAATCGTTTATCATCGGTCACTACCCGGTGAAGATTGTAAAATTTATGAAACAACCCTGCCAGCTCCCCAAGATAATGCGTAATCGGGTGAGGCGACAGGTTCGCGGCACAATCGGCAACAAGATCGGGGAACGCCAGAGCCTTCTTGATCATCCGGAACTCCTCCTCGCTCTCCAGCGCTCCCAGATCGGCGTTGAGAGGCGGAATTTCCGCGTACCCATTCTCGCGGGCTGTTATCAAGATATTGCATATCCTCGCATGGGCGTACTGCACATAATAAACCGGGTTCTCGCTTGACTGTTCTTTTGCCAAATCTATGTCAAAATCAAGATGGCTGTCATAACTCCTGAGCAGGAAGAAAAAACGGGCGGAATCAACACCGACCTCATCCACTACATCCTTCAGGCTGGTGAACTCCCCGCTCCTTGTGGACATCGCAACAACCTCCCCCCCCTTTTTCAGGTTCACGAGCTGGATAAGAAGCGTCTTCAGGCTTTCCGGATCGTGCCCCAGCGCCTTCACGGCCGCTTTCATCCGCGCCACATATCCATGGTGGTCGGCTCCCCATATGTCTATCAGCTCCGAGAAACCCCTCCTGTATTTGTCTGCATGGTAGGCGATATCAGCCGCAAGGTATGTCGTGGCTCCGTTTCCCCTTTTAACAACGCGGTCCTTCTCATCCCCGGCGGATGTCGTTTTCAGCCAGAGCGCCCCGTCGCTTTCGTATATCTCACCCTTTGCCACGAGGTCCTTAATAACCCCCTCCACTTTTTCCCCTTCATGGAAGGTTTTTTCGCTTGTCCAGTTGTCAAAGGAGACGCGAAAGTTATCTAGATCCTTTTTTATGTCGGAGAGAATATGGTCGGCGGTGTATTTCGTAAAGAAGGAAAGCGCCTCGGCTTCCGGCTTGTCCAGAAACTCCCTCCCATGCTTTTCGACAACCTCTCCGGCGATATCCTTGATGTAATCACCCTTGTAGCCGTTTTCCGGAAACTCCATGCTCTCGCCAAACGATTCCCTGTAGCGAACGTATGTCGACTTCCCGAGGTTTTCCATCTGCAGGCCCGCGTCGTTGACGTAATACTCCGTGGTGACATCATGCCCGGCCTTTTTGAGGAGACGCGCAAGGACATCTCCAACGGCGGCTCCACGCCCATGCCCGATATGCAGAGGCCCTGTCGGATTCGCGCTTACGAACTCTATCATTATCCTGCCGCCGCTCTTCGGCTCGCCGTTCCCGTACTCGGAAGGATTGTCGGGAATCGACTTGAACTCTTCGTGCCACACCGACGGTTTTATGAACATATTTATGAAACCCGGCCCTGCCGAGGTAACGGATGAAAAGATTTCGTTCTTCCCTAGCTCTTCCAGAAGTTTGGCGGCAATTTTTTGCGGCGCGCTTTTCAAAGGCTTCGCGCAGACCATCGCCGCGTTGGTGGAAAAATCTCCGAATTTCTCCTCAGGGGGAACCTCGATAGCTATCGCGAGCGTTTCGAAATCTGCCATCTCCCCGAACACATTAACGAGAGCTTCCTTTACGGCGGTTCTTACTTTTTCTTTCATGCTCTTTCCATAAGTTTAAAGAGCGACATTATAAGGTGATACCCCCCTTCCTACAAATGGCAATAAGGAATATCGCACGGTCGATGACCCGCCGCCTACCATGGATATTAAAATTGCACATTGAAGCTGTTAAAAGCATGAACTCATCTACCGGCTATAAGGAGCTTTACCCCCGGATACGGCTACCATTAAAAGCCTGTATCCGGGGACCTCAAGAACCGGTAAATGTTATCGCTTTCTGGACTCAGAAATTGAGGCTTACGGTTTCACCCCTTTTATATCTGCCGAATCGACATACGAATCGAGGCCTGTCCCCGGGGCCCAGTCCGCCACCAGTATCTTGCTTATACCTTTCGGTGTTACCGACACATCCTTGAAACCGGCATCGGTCAGCATTTTCTCCAGCTCCTTTACACCCGCCGCACCAGATACACATCCAGAAAGGAGAGCTAGGTCGTTCTTGATCTCTTCCGGAAGCTCCTTGAGCGCGACTACATCCGAGACGGCAAGCCGTCCGCCGGGCTTCAACACCCTGAAAGCCTCGCGAAATACAGAGTTTTTATCTGGAGAGAGGTTTATTACGCAGTTGGAGATGATAGCGTCAATGCTGTTGTCGGCTATCGGGAGGTGTTCTATCTCCCCCAGGCGAAAATCGACATTTTTAAGGCCTAGCTTCTCGGCGTTCATTCTCGCCTTGGAAAGCATATCGGGGGTCATATCGACCCCTATTACCTTCCCCTTTTCTCCGACCTGGCGAGCCGCCAGAAAGGCGTCAAAGCCTCCCCCTGCCCCGAGGTCCAGAACCGTCTCCCCTTCCTTCAGAGAGGCTATCTGTTGCGGATTACCGCATCCAAGCCCCATGTTGGCCCCTTCCGGCATTCCGGCGAGGTCTTCCTCCGAATAACCGATCTTTCTCGAAATATCCTCTACGGGAACCTCGGTTTTCGTCTCCGTATCGCTTCCACAGCACGATTTTGAAACTACAACGGCCACCGGAGCCTCGGAACCGCAACCACACCCCTCCATTCGTCCACTCTGGGCGACCTTTGCGTAATTCTCCCTTACCGCTTTCCTTATCTCATCCATCTGACTGGCATTCATTTATTTTCCTCCTCTGTTTTATTTTGCATATTAAAAAAATTGTTAAGAAGCTCTATCGTCTCACTATTGAGCGTGCAGCTTATGAATTTGCCGTTTCTCTCCATTTTTACCAATCCCGATTGATTCAGCTCCTTCAAGTGATGGGAGAGGGTTGATTGAGCAATGCCGAGATCTTTACCAAGGTCGCCGACAAATGCCACCACCTTCTCTTGTGTGGAACAGCAGTCGTTTTTATCGCTCTCCCCCTTGGGTGGACAACACTCCATCAGTTTTTGAACAATGGATATCCTATGCTCGTTGGATAACGCTTTGAAAACGTAAGCCAATTCTTCCGTTGAAATGCTTCGATACTTCGACATATCTATATATATCGATATATCCCGCCCAATGTCAAGAGAAATCTTAGCTGATAAAATATCTGCATGAGAAAGCTGATCCCTCTTGCCATATTCTCCATGGCTTTCGCGCTTATTGAGGCGGCAGTTGTCGTCTACCTTCGCGAGCTCTACTACCCGCACGGATTCGGATTTCCCCTTGCTCCCCTCCCCGGCGAAAAAGTGTACGTTGAAATTATTCGTGAGGGGGCCACGCTTGCAGTGCTCGCTTCAGTCTCGTTCCTCTCGGCTGGCGACAGGGGGAGGAGGGTCTGCTACTTCATCTTCTCATTCGGATTATGGGATATCTTTTACTACGTCTGGCTGAAGATATTTCTCGACTGGCCCGCCACCCTCCTTGCGCCCGATATCCTTTTCCTCATCCCTGTGATCTGGTGGGGGCCTGTCCTCGCCCCGGTGATAGTAGCTGCCACGATCTCCGTTGCCTCCCTTCTTTTCCTTAACAAACTTGAAACCGGGAGCGCACCGAAAATCAAAACACGGCATCTGATCATGGTACTGTTTGCCGCATCGGTTATCCTCTATACTTTCATGGCGGACGCGTATATTCTTGAATCCGGAAAAATGCCGCCGCCATTCAGATGGTTTGCTTTTGCGGCGGGGGAACTTTTGGCGCTAGGCGCATTGGCGGATATGTTTTTTATGGAGAAAAAATGAAGGCAGGTGTGATCGAAAATGGTTTAACCACCAGGTCGCTTGGAAGAAAACTTACCGTGCTCTTCGAGGTCGATTCCACAAACAAATATGCTTCCAGGCTGTTCAAGGAAGGTAAACTTTCCGGCGGCATGGCGATAGTAACCGATAAACAGACTGCGGGTCGAGGGAGACTTGAGAGGGAATGGTATTCGGAAGGGGGCCTGGCGATGACCCTTGTTCTTGAAATGGATATGCCAACGCACAAGCTCGGCGGCATTACCCTCACGGCGGGGGTCGCGGCGGTAATGGCGCTCTCCGAACTGACGGGAAAAAGGTTTCAGATAAAATATCCGAACGACATCATGTTCGACGGCCGTAAAGCGGGTGGGATACTTTCAGAGCTCAAGATCGACGAAAGGCAATTCGTCCTTATCGGCATAGGGATAAACGTGAAGCAGGACTCTTTCCCTGGCGAAATAGCAGGGATCGCCGTGAGCCTCAGGCAAGCAGGTGCCGACGTAACCTTAGAAGAAACCGCCGCGGCCATAATAAACAAACTAGAAGAGATGCTCGACCTCTTCCATAAGGGGTTCAAATATGTAAGGCCGCACTGGATCGAACATAACTATACTCTCGGAAAGAATATTACAGTTTCTAACCCTGCCGGAGATATCGTCGGAAAGGCCATCAACCTTGATGATGACGGCAACCTGGTGCTTGAAACCGCCGGGGGGGTCGTTAAACTGAATGCAGGCGATTTTACAGTAATGGAAAACTGAAGATGCTCCTTGCTATCGACATTGGAAACACCAACACCGTTATCGGCGTATTCGACGGCGAAAACCTGAAATACAAATTCCGGCTAAGCACAAACCACTTCGACACTTCCGATGAAATATCGTTCAAACTATCGGGATTGCTCGAGCAGAAGAATGTCCCTGCCAACAAGCTCTCATCGATCATCATCTGTTCCGTGGTACCGCATCTCACCGGACATTACATCGAGCTTTCCAGGTCCGGCTTTAAATTGACCCCGTTGATAGTCGGCCCCGGCATTAAAACAGGAATATCGATCCTCTACGATAATCCCCGTGAAGTTGGGGCCGATCGCGTGGCAAACGCCGTTGGGGGCTTCAAGCTTTTTGGCGGACCGCTGATCGTGGTCGATCTCGGAACGGCGATAACATTCGACGCAGTATCGGCAAAAGGGGATTACATGGGGGGGGCGATCGCGCCCGGTATAGAAACGTCCATGTCCTCGCTCGTAAAAAAAGCGGCGCAGCTAACGGAGGTCTCCCTATTCCGGCCCGACAAGGTTATCGGCAAGAACACCATCGAGAGCATGCAGTCCGGCTCTGCATACGGTTTTGCCGGACTTGTGGACGCGATAGTAAACAGGATGAAAAGCGAGATAGGCGGCAACCCCAAGACTATCGCCACAGGAGGCCACTGCGTATGGATACAGGGGTTATGCGAAACTGTCGATGATGTTTCTCCCGACCTTACGCTTTGGGGCCTTTACTACATATATCTGCAGAATAAATAGAAACGCTCGAAAAATCATTCTATCCGCGCTCCATCGACCCCGACTCGCAAACTAAACGGACGTCCTGTCCGTTTGCGCTCCCTCTCCGGTCGCGCCGTTTGCTCGCTTTCGATCCCTTGACAATCGGCTATCCAAGGAAAGAAATGGAGTATTAAAGAGAAACGCTTATCTGAGGTAAAATGGCTCAGAATCAGGATTCTGGATTTTACGAAGAGAAGCGAGTGATACAAGACGCGTGAATCCGAGGCGAGGGAGCGTACTACCGTACGTGACCGAAGCTGAGGATGAAACGCAACGAAGTAGCGCGACGCTTATCTGAAGTAAAATGGCTGGCCCCCAAGGGATCGGTCACTCTCGCGTTGCTCCTGCAACGCTCCATCGACCCCGACTCGCAAACTAAACGGACGTCCTGTCCGTTTGCGCTCCCTCTCCGGTCGCGCCGCTTGCTCGCTTTCGATCCCTTGACAATCGGCTATCCAAGGAAAGAAATGGAGTATTAAAGAGAAACGCTTATCTGAAGTAAAATGGCTGGCCCCCAAGGGATCGAACCTCGATTCACAGATCCAGAATCTGCTGTCCTACCATTAGACGAGGGGCCAAAAATTAACTATTATTTTTGAAATGGATCCTCGGTATCGCCCTTTCGCGTATGGTACTTGCTGTCCAGCAAAAACTGCTCAGCGCTCATCATTGCCGTTTTTACATCGTAAAGGGTAAGCATCGGATAACGCTTGATTATCAACTCTGCTATATCCTTCGCGAGGATTATGCTTTGTGGACTATTTTCTTCTTCCATATTTATACCGTCGGGATATTACCTATATTCTTAACACGCAAACCAGCCAAACTACAAGAAAAAAAAGAGGGCTATCAAAAAAGCAACCCCTATTGCCGGTTAACAGCATACCGTTTTTCACCTGGAAACCGGGGTTGTTTCAACAAGCACTCCATAACATCATAACAAAAATATAAAAGAGGCCTCAAATGACCTGCGTGTGCCTAGGAAATCGAGACTATCTCGATGTCAAAAACGAGCGTTTTCCCCGCCAGCGGATGGTTCCCGTCCAGAATCGCATGGTCGTCATTCAGCTCTTTTACCCAATAAACCTGATTCTCATGGTCGGCATCAGCGAGCGGATCACCCAATTTCACGTTCTCAGGAAGGTAGTCTGTCGGCACTTTTCCCAAAAGCTCTTCCCTGTATTCGCCGTATCCTTCCTCTGGTGAGATATGAATCTCCTTTTTTTCCCCTTCTCCCATGCCAAGAACAGCTTTACTCATGCCAGGGATCACTTCATGGCTGCCAGCGACAAATCCAAAAGGTTCTCTTCCATCCGTCGAATCGAAGACTTCTCCATTCTCCAGCTTCCCGATGTAAAGAATTTCCACCTTGTCGCCATCTTTTACCTGCCTGCCCATAATATTTCCCTTCACTCCAAGCGGGAATTTCTTCCCAGGTTATAAAAGCGGCCTATTCCACTTAAAATTTACTGACGGTTTCCACCGGGACCTCTCCCGCCTCCGGGACCTCTGCCACCACCGCGCGTATTCTCCTTCGGCTTTGCCTTGTCAATCCGTAAAGGTCTTCCAGAAAAATCTTTCCCATTGAGGCTTTCAAGGGCCTTTTCGGCCTGGTCCTCATTCCCCATTTCTACAAAACCAAAGCCTTTTGACCGCCCGTTATAGGCGTCAGTTATTATTTTAACGGATTGAACCTCTCCAAATTCAGCGAAAAGGTTTTTCAGCGCCTCTTCGTTTGTTGTAAAAGGAAGGTTTCCGACATAAAGCTTGTTGTTCATGGAAAAATAATACCTCCAGATGCGCCCCAGAACAATCCGGTTTCAAAGGGGTCTATCCAATTGAATTGCATTTGGAAATGAAACCGTATCTTGGGATTCCCGACTGTCTGCTGGCGAATTTTCTTTACTACCCCTCTCAATAAATATGTATATTTATTTTATCAAAGTGAGATGGAATAGATAAATTTTTTTTCAGCACTTTGAATTTAAACAGCGTTTTTTCCGGGAATCGGTCGTCTGCATTTGCAATCGACGGTATTCCAGAAAACAATAAATTGATTGGTCGTAGCAGTGATTCGGTGGTAGTTTTATAAAACTATGAAATTCAGGAAGATTGCGCTGTATCTGTTTTTATTTGCAATCACAGCTTTCCTCTACCATCGACTGACGATGGAACTCCGCTTTTTCAACGTCACGCCGGAATTTGAGCTTCCTCAGCAAGTCACGATACCATACGGCCTTGATTCGATAAGCGCCAGGAGTTGCGGAACGTGCCATTCTGAAGTTTACGAAGAGTGGAAAAAATCCATCCATTCCCAGGCGTGGACGGACCCCTATTTTCAGGTCGATTTCATATTCGACGGCTCCCAGCAGATATGCCTTAACTGCCATACCCCGCTTGTGGACCAGCAGGAAAATCTCGTAACCGGATTCAAGGATGCGGCAAAGTTCGAGCCTATACTTGAACCGAACCCGAATTTCGATAAGGCGCTGAAGGACGAGGGTGTTACATGCGCCGTCTGCCACGTCAAGGATGGCGTTATCCTTGGGAGGTACGGTATCGAAAACGATGCTCACCCGGTTAAAGCCGATCCCGCTTTCAGCGATGGGAACAGTGTCTGCCGCAAGTGCCACCAGGTATTCACGAATAGATGGGACACATTCCTGAAGATGCCGTTATGCGGCACCTTCTTTGAGGTTGAGGCAAGCGGAAAACCTGTCGATTGCCAGCAGTGCCATATGGAAAAAGTAGAAAGAGCTCTCATCCCAGGCGGCCCTGTTCGTTTGGGTGGAAAACACCTTTGGCTCGGAGGACACGACCAGGCAAATGTAGCCAAGGCAATTTCAGGAAAAATTGAAGAGACCTCAACGGAAGAGACAATTAAAGACGGAAAGAGGGAGTACACTCTCTTCCTTACCAATACAGGCGCGCATCACCGCCTCCCTACAGGTACGCCGGACCGCCACCTTGAGATAACATTCAGACTTCTGGATAAAACGGGAAAACCGCTAAAGGAGATCAAACATATTCTTCAAAGAGTAATCCTCTGGAGACCTTTCATGGTCGACCTCTGGGATACGAGAATACCTTTCAACGAAACGGCAAAATACAGTTTCAAGTTTGAGAGCGATATCACCCCTGAGCCGGCAGTAGTGGAGGCAACCGTGAGATACGGCCTATTGCGTGAAAGCAGACGGCTTAGAATAGGTTACGAGAACAGCGAGCCGATTACATATCCGATCCTGAATCTGAGATCGGAAGTCGGGGGCCGGTAATCCCGGCCCCAAACCAGAAAATTAATTATCTTTCGAGTCCGCTGAAGAAGAACGGAACTTCCCTGTGCGACGACTTTTCGGAGTCGGAGCCATGCACGGAATTCCTTTCGATATCGACTGCGAAATCCTTTCTTATGGTACCTTCCTTTGCGTCCTTCGGATTCGTAGCCCCCATCAGGTCGCGCCAACCGAGTATCGCGTTCTCCTTTTCGAGGGCAAGGGCGATTATCGGGCCTGAGGACATGTATCCGCAGAGCGAGTCGTAGAAAGGCCTTCCATCGTGCTCTTTGTAGAATTCTTTCGCTTTTGCAACCGAAAGGTTCAGCTGTTTCATTGCGACGATGCGAAAACCGTTCTCAATTATTCGGTCGATTATCTTCCCCTGCTTGCCCCGTTCAAGGGCGTCAGGTTTTATCAGTGCTAAAGTCTTTTCAATACTCACGGTTTGTACTCATCCATAATAATGTTCAGGTCGTAGTTCTTGTTGCCTCCAACCTTTTTGTTAAGTGCCTGAAGATTCTCGACCAGTGTCGGTTTTTTCGCCTTATAAAAGAGCCCTGTATAGAACTGTCCTAACGGTGGATTGATCGCCTTGTCAAGCGCCTGCACCAGGTCGTCCGACTTATGGTCTGCCGGCAACTCGATTACCCTCTCCTTGTAGTAATCGAATGTGTCTACCTTATTGAACGTCAGGCAGGGGGAGATGATATTCACGAAGGAGAAACCCTTGTGTTCGATGGCCTGTTTTATAAGTTCTGCCATCTGCTTCGGGTTTCCGGAGAACGCCTGTCCCACGAATGTCGCGCCGTAGGTCAGAACGTACGAAAGCGGGTTGACCGAGCTCGTATCGGGCGAGCCATAAGGGGTTGTCACCGATACAAATCCTGAATCGGATGTTGGGGAAACCTGTCCCTTGGTAAGCCCGTAAATGTGGTTATCCATCAGTATGTAGGTTATGTCAGTATTTTTCCTCACGACGTGTGGAACGTGCCCGCCGCCGATGGAAAATCCGTCGCCGTCGCCGCCGAACGCGATAACTTCAAGGTTCGGGTTTCCGAGCTTGATGCCGGTTGCGACCGGCAATGCCCTTCCGTGGAGTGAATGAAAACCGTAGGTCTTCAGGAAGTACGGAAGACGACTTGAACACCCGATGCCCGAAACCGCAACTGTGTTCTCTATAGAGAGTTGCAGTTCTGCATATGCTTTCTGCACTGCGCTCAGTACGCCGTAGTCTCCGCAACCGGGACACCATACGACCCTTATGTCGTTTTTATAATCTTTTGCCTTCAATGGAACTGTAGCGGTAGTCATCAGATTACCTCCTTTATTTTTGCAAGTACCTGCTTCGGAGTGAGAGGCAGGCCGCCGTAAACATTGTACTTAATAGGTTCAAGGTTCGTCTTGGAGCGTATTATTTCGGCAAGCTGACCCTGCTTGTTTATCTCAGGGATAAGTATCTTCTTGCAGTCTTTCGCAAATTCGGCAATTGCTTTCACCGGCACGGGCCATACCAGCTTGGAATGGAGAGCTTTCACTTTCAGCCCTTCAGCAATCGCCATATCGGTAGCTTCGCGGACCGTTCCGAGGGTCGAACCCCAGCTAATCAGGCCGACGTCTGCCTTTCCGCTCCCTTGCACTTCCGGTGCCGGGATATCGGCTTCAATGTTATCGAGTTTTTTAAACCGCTTATCGCTCATGGAGGTGTGAACTTCCGGTGCAAAACTCGGGGCGGATGTCTCGAAATGCTCAAGTCCCGTGGAGATATAGGTTCCTCCCACGTCACCAGGATGCGACATCGGCGAAATGCCTGAATCGGTCAACTGATATCTCTTGAAGTCAGCCTTTCCGTTCGGCTTGTACCTTTCGCGGTTAATTATCTTATAGCTCTTGGGATCAGGCCTCTTTATTGACTCGGTCCTGAACCCAAGCGAACCGTCGGAAAGAACCAAAACTGGAATCTGGTACTTTTCAGAAAGGTTGAACGCGAGGACCATGATATCGACGATGTCCTGGACGTTCTCCGGAGAAAGGACTATCCTCGGCGCGTCGCCGTGACCGCCGTGGGCTGCCATGAAGAGGTCGGACTGTTCATGTTTCGTAGGCAAGCCTGTTGCCGGACCACCCCTTTGGACGTCAACAATGACGCAAGGTATTTCAGCCATGGAGGCATATCCGAGAAGTTCCTGCATTAGCGAAAGGCCTGGGCCGGATGTGTTTGTCATTGCTTTTGCGCCCGCATAGGCGGCACCAAGGACGTTGGCAAGCGATGCTATTTCATCTTCCGCCTGAACTAGCGTGCCATCGAGCTTCGGGAGATAACGCGACATCCAGATCGCAATCTCGGTAGCGGGAGTTATCGGGTAACAGCTTAGAAAGTTGCATCCGGCGATAACTGCTCCAAGACCCGCGGCCTCGTTACCCGAAATGATGATGACATCATCTGGCGATTTATTCGTTTTTGCCATACGGAAATCGTCCGTTTTTTTATGATTTTCCTTAACGTAGTTTGCGCCTGCTTCGATCGCCTGAAGGTTTATCCCTACAACTTTTTCACCCTTCTTCCCGAACTTGCTGTGAATGGTATCCCTTACCGATTCAAAAGGCATTTCGAACAGCTGAGAGAGAGCGCCCAGAGCAACCATGTTTTTGGCGCGGTACATCTCGAGATCCTTCTTCGCAATCTGGGACATAGGGACGTTGTAGCTTATGACGCCGTCTATCTTTACTTCTTCCTTGATATCGCCGCCCGGGTAGTCGTAAACGAGCACTGTGCCGGGTTCGAGGAACTTCCTGTTGTTATCGAGGGCCTCCTGGTTGAACGCGCAAAATACGCTGAAACCGGAACCCTCTGATTTTATCGGCTCTGATGAGAACCTTGTCTGATACATGGCGTAACCGCCGCGTATTTCCGCCGGGAACGTCTTGAATGTCAAGACCTCAAGCCCCGACCTGGCGGCTGCCTGGGCTATCATATCTCCGGCACTGATGACCCCTTCGCCACCTTCACCACCGATCCTTATTATCAAATCACTCATTATGCACTCTCCATCCTCGTTTGTTCACTCGTCATTAAAGAGAAAAAACAACACGCAGACTTTATGCCTGCAGATTGCCCATCTACTTTGCCTACCTTCCTTATGCTTTTTTCCTGACCTTTTTCTTTGCCTGAGCCTTTTTTGCCGGTTTTTTCTTCACCACCTTTTTCCTGGCGGAGGCCCTTCTTTCTGCCGATCTTCTTTCCGTTTCTCTTCGCGTCGTTTTTTTCCTTTTTTCAACTCCAGAAGAGAGTTTTGCGAGAGCTTTCTTTACGTTTTCGCCGATATCGGCTGGGCTTAAACAGACATGGATTCCCGCCTTTTTCATAGCGCTCATTTTGTCGGCGGCAGTCCCCTGTCCGCCGGAAATGATAGCACCCGCGTGCCCCATCCTTCGCCCTGGAGGAGCCGTCTGCCCCGCAATGAAACCTACAACCGGTTTTTTGACATTCTTTTTAATGAAGTCCGCGGCGGCCTCCTCGGCATTCCCCCCGATCTCCCCTATCATCACGATCGCCTCTGTTTGTGGATCTTCATTGAACAGTTTCAGGGCATCAATAAAATTGGTGCCGTTTACCGGATCGCCCCCGATACCGATACAGGTAGACTGCCCGATGCCGAGAGCCGTGAGCTGACCGACCGCTTCATAGGTGAGCGTGCCTGATCTTGATACTACGCCGACTGGCCCCTTTTTATGAATATGCCCCGGCATGATACCGATCTTTGCCTGTCCCGGAGTGATAACACCCGGACAGTTGGGGCCGATAAGGCGGGAACTGCTCCCCTCTATCGATCTTTTCACCTTTACCATGTCCTGCACCGGGATCCCTTCCGTTATGCAGACAATAAGCTCAATACCGGCATCTACCGCCTCCAGGATCGCGTCCGCCGCGAACGGTGGCGGAACGAATATCATCGTCGCGTTAGCGCCCGAAGCCTGTTTCGCCTCGGCAACCGTGTTCCATACCTTGAAACCGTCGACAGTCGTCCCACCCTTGCCTGGAGTTACTCCGCCAACAACATTTGTACCGTAATCACGGCAACCCTGGGCGTGAAACATACCTTCCTTGCCGGTGATACCCTGCACAATAAGTTTCGTTTTTTTACTTACAAGAACGCTCATAGAAGCTCCCCTACTTCAATTCGGTCATTTATGAAACCGAACCAGTTAATTACCTTTTAAAGCGGCTACGGCCTTTTGTGCGCCGTCTCGCATCCCATTGCCAATTATAAAGTTGAGACCGCTTTTGGCAAGTATCGCGCGCCCCTCTTCCACGTTGGTCCCTTCCATACGGATAACGATAGGAACCTTTATGTTTATCTTTCTAGCGGCGTTCACCACTCCGTTTGCCAGCCTGTCGCAACGGAGGATTCCACCGAAGATGTTTATGAATATCGCCTTAACCGTATCGTCCGACACGATTATCTTCAAGGCTTCCTCTATCTGCTCCTCGGAAGCGCCACCGCCTACATCAAGGAAGTTCGCCGGCTCCCCGCCAGAGTGCTTTATGATGTCCATCGTTCCCATGGCAAGTCCGGCTCCATTCACCATGCACCCTATGTTGCCGTCCAGCTTTATGTAGTTGAGATTGTATTTTGAGGCCTCAATTTCCAGAGGATCCTCCTCATTGAGATCCCGGTACCCAAGCGCGTCCTTGTGACGGAAGAGGGCGTTATCCTCATATCCCAGCTTGGCGTCGAGAGCGAGTATCTTTCCGTCCTTTGTCTGCACCATCGGATTGATCTCTGCCATATCGAGATCCTCGGACACAAAAGCGTTATAGAGTTTCATTATGAATTTCGAGGCTTCGCCAATAAGCTCGGCCGGGAAACTCAGGCCGAAAGCAAGCTGTCTCGCCTGATAAGGCATTATCCCAATAGCCGGGTCGACATATACTTTCAGGATTTTCTCCGGCGTAGCGGCGGCTACTTCCTCTATCTCCATCCCCCCCTCTGTGGACGCCATGATGACGTTCCGGGAGGATTCCCTGTCCTGTACTATTCCTATGTAGAGTTCCCGCTCGATCTTGCAGCCGGCCTCTATAAGGAGTTTTTTAACTTTTTTACCTTCGGGTCCGGTCTGGTGGGTAACCAGAGTCATCCCCAGAATGCTCTTCGCATGCGACTCGGCTTCATCAGCTGAATGGGCCAGCTTTACGCCACCCCCTTTGCCTCGTCCTCCGGCATGTATCTGAGCCTTTACTACCACCGGGAAACCGCCAAGTTTTCCAGCAAGTTCTCCGGCATTATCGTTTACCTCGGTCATGAACCCCTCAGGCACGGGTATACCGTATTTTCTCAACACTTCTTTCGCCTGATATTCGTGTATCTTCAAAGTTTCTCCTCCAAACAATGGGAATCCATTAGAAGCGAAAAGATACCATGTTTAAAGCCGATTTTGCAACCAGATATGGCCTATATCGTTCATCTTCAAGGGAATTTACTTAAGTGCGATTTTCGGTTTTAAGGTACAATGAACTTTTTAAATTTTGGGACATTTGAACGGGATATTTAAATGGCAAAACTTTTTGATTCACTGGAACAGGAACATATAGATTTCATAAACGCCCAGAAATTATTCTTCACGGGCACCAATTCCGGTTCGAAAGGGGTCAATATCTCGCCGAAAGGGATAGAACCTCTGAAAATACTTGGCCCGAACAGCATCGCATATATTGATTTCATCGGCAGCGGAAACAGGATGGCAGAAGATCTCATGGAAGGGAGCCCGGTGACGATCATGTTCTGCAGTTTCGACGAGAAGCCGTTGATCCTGAGGCTCTACTGCAATGGGAAAACGATAAAGAACGGCGAACCGGGCTTTGACGACAAGATATCCCTCTGGAATCGCAAGCCTGACAAGAATATAAGGCAGGTATTTATCTTCGACATCACCAAAGTTATGACATCCTGCGGATGGGGTGTTCCGCTTTTCAAATACAACGGCGAGCGGTCGGAAAGCAGAAAACTCACCGGCTAGGCAGCCATTTTTTTAATAAGGGAAACATTGATGATAAGGAACATACTTCTGGTAGCCGCCGCCATCGCCTTCTCCTACATGCTCAGCATAATGCTGATGGGATGCGCAACCGATAGGCTAGCCCTCCATGAAAAAGCCGCGATCTCCGATTCGAAGATCCTGAAAATCCAAAAAGGGAGGAGCACAAGAGAGGAGATCAGGGGTATCTTTGGAGAGCCTTTTGACACAGTGACCTTAAACGGCAAAGAGAGCTGGTTCTACAAGGATATCAATCTGAAACCGCTCTACCTTGAGTTCGACAAAAACGGCGTCGTCTCCGACTTTGAATCCAACGGTAAAGATTCCGTACCTGAAACCGACTGAACCTACAGCGAGGTAGGGAAAAGGTCGTTATAGGTCTTGAGCGCGAACCCGTCCGTCATCCCCGCAACGTAGTCGCAGACTATCCTTTTCTCCTTGCCGATCTTCCTTGCCTCATTGAAATGCCGCTGCACCGATTCGGGAAAGAGCGTCGGCTCCTTCAGAAAAGCATTGAAAAGACTCTCAAGCACGACCCGCGCCTTGTGCTCCATCCTTTTCACCCCTGACTGGTCATACATGTTTTTCCTGAGAAAATTTTTCAGATCCTGATGCTTCCCCTTTATTTCGGGGCTGAAATCGGCGATCTTCTCCCTGTTATTGCGGATATCGTCGATCCCTTTCGGCGAAAACTTTTGCAGGTTCCCGGCTGTTGTTTTTATCAGATCGGCTACCAGTTCCGCGATGATGTACCGGATGATCTGGTACTTCCTTATCTTTGACGAAAGGTTTGTATATTTTCCCGATATCGCCTTTTCCCCCTCTACCCAGAACACGCACCCCTTTAACATCTCTTCGGTAATGGTCGTAGCCTGCAAACCGTCGTCGAGGTCGTGCGTGCAGTATGTTATCGGATCCGCAAGATCCACTATCTGCGCCTCAAGGGTAGGGTTCGGATATCCCGCGAATTCATCTTTTAGCGGTTCGTCCTGCCCCGGGTTTTTCTCAAGCCCCTTTTTGGCCACTGCCTCCCGAAGCTCGTATGAAAGGTTCAGTCCAGGGAAATCGGGGTAACGGTGCTCGATGTGGCAGATGATCCTGAGCGTCTGGGTATTGTGCTCAAACCCTCCATCGTTCAGCATCAATCCATGCAGTATATCCTGCCCCTTGTGCCCGAAAGGGGCGTGCCCTATATCGTGGGCGAGGGCGGCCGCTTCGGTCAAATCCTCGTTGAGCTGTAACGCACGCGCTATGGAGCGGGATATCTGGGCCACCTCCAGCGTATGCGTAAGCCGTTTCCTGAAAAAATCCCCCTCCTGATTGAGGCTTGTGTAGACCTGCGTTTTGCTCTCAAGCCTTCTGAACGCCGCCGAGTGTACTATCCTGTCCCTGTCGTGCTGGTACGGCGAGCGGTAATCCCCCTCCGGGTCGTCCCCCGCCGGTTCCGTGTGCGC